>JBEKKD010000075.1:0-12153 GCA_050010895.1 Armatimonadota bacterium | reverse complement strand
CGGTTCCGAGCCACGCGCCGCTGACCGCGCCTCATGCCTCCTTTCTCCACCCGCCCGCCTGGCTGAAGCAGCTCCGTGACAGGCTCACAGCCACTCTGCCCCTGCTCGGCGACCCCGCTCTCGGCGTCAGGTTCCACGATGTCGGCATCAACTACGGGAATGCCCGGGCGGGCCGGGCCATCCTCTATTCGGGCCAGCGCGATCACCCCGGTGACACCCCCGTGACCCGCGGCCGCGACTTCGGCCCCTTCACCGAGATCGGCCACTCGATGTGGCTGCGCCGTGATTGGCGCGCGCTCGTCGGCAGCGGCGACGGCGTCTCGGTGCGCGACGACCTCTACCGCGCCGCGCCCAAGCTGCTCTTCCGCCAGACCGCCGACCGCCCCGTCGCCACCATCGATCCCCGCGGCGTGCACTTCGGCCGCAGCGTCATCGCTGTCACCGCCGCCCGTGAGCGCGATCTGCTCGCCCTGTGTGTGCTCATGAACTCTCGTGCCTTCGCCGCGCTCTATCGCGCCGTCGCTCCCGAGCATGGCCGTGTCTTCGCCCAGGTCAAAGTCAGCAAACTGAAGCTGCTGCCCGTCCCGCCTCTGGGCAACGAGGAACTCGCAGCACTGGCGGCCGCACTGCTGGGGGAGACGGATGCTGAATCGCGGGGGATTCTTGTGCAGCAGATGGACGCGGCAGTCTACGCCGCATACGGCCTCGATGAGAACGAGATCGCCGGCATCGAGCAGGCCGCTGAGCCCTGCCTCACAGCCGCCGTGCGAGCCAGGCGATGCCGGCGCGTGGCCACATCGTCAGCCACGCGAACGCGGTGACTGCGGCGTACCCGTACCAGCTCACTCGCCCCCAGTAGTGCTTCCGGTAGAACCGGATCAGGCTTCGATGCGACTCCACGATCGCCGCCGGCCGCACCTGCCGCGTGCTCGCCCCCACGTGGTGGAGCACTTTTGCCTTGGGCTCGAACAGAATCTTCCACCCCGCCTGCTTCAGCCGATAGCACAGATCCACATCATTGAAATAGAGAGAGAAATCCTCGTCAAACAGCCCCACCTCGTCGAGCGCCGCGCGTCTCAACGCCAGCGCCGAGGCCATCGGTTGGTCCAACTCGCGAGGGCTGCTGTGATCCCAATACGTCATGCGATATTGCCCGAACACCTCGCTGCGCGGGAACAGCCGCGCCAACCCGACCGCATCATAGAGAACCGCCGCCGGTCTGGGGAAGCTGCGACACGAACGCTGGATTCCCCCGTCCGGGAGCAGCAGTTGCGCCGCCGCCGCGCCCACGCGTGCATCGCCGCCGAACGCGCTGAGCAGACCTCCCAGCGCCCCTGCCTGCACTTCTGTGTCGGGGTTCAGCAGCAGTACGAATGGCGCAGCGCTCGCGCGTATCGCCTGGTTGTTCCCGGCCGCATACCCGAGATTGCGCTCGTTCACGATCAGCCGGACCTGGGCGAACTCCGCACGCACCATCTCGATAGTGCCATCGCCCGAGGCGTTGTCCACGACCACGATCTCTGCAACCTCCGGCTGTCCGGCAACGGACCGAAGACACGCGCGCAGCAGATCGCGCGTTCGCCACGTCACGATACAGATATCGAGCCTCGCCTGGGCGTTTGGCATCGCCCGTGAATTCGCTCAGCCGTCGCCGCCTCCCTGCCCGCCGACAGGGGCCTGCCCATGGACCGCAGAAGCAGAATCTAGCACGGAGGTGAGGAGATGAGAGGCGTCATCCTTGCGGGCGGCCTGGGCACCCGGCTCTACCCGCTGACCAAGGCGACCAACAAGCACCTGCTCCCGGTCTACGATCGCTGCATGGTCCACTACGCGATCGACAACCTCGTTCGCGCCGGCATCGACCACATTCTCGTCGTCACCGGCGGCCCCCATGCCGGCGACTTCCTCCGCGTGCTCGGCACTGGCAAGGGCCTCGGGGTCGCGCATCTCGAGTACGGCTATCAGGAAGGGGAGGGCGGTATCGCCGAGGCGCTGGGCATTGCCGAGGATTTCGCCGAAGAGAAGCCGATCATGGTGGTCCTCGGCGACAACTTCACCGACGCCGACCTCGGTCCCGCGGTCCGCGGCTTCAAGTCCGGCGCCCATCTTTTCCTCAAGAAAGTCCCGAACCCCCGGGAGTACGGCGTCGCCGTGTTCGACGCCAAAGACCCAAAGCGCATCGTCGAGATCGAGGAGAAGCCCAAGCAGCCAAAGACCGACTATGCCGTCACTGGCTTCTACATCTACGACGGCACCGTCTTCGAGTATATCCGGCGCTCCGAACCCTCCGCACGCGGCGAACTCGAAATCACCACCGTCAACAACTTCTACATCAATGACAGCCGCATGACCTGGAGCGAACTCGACGGCCTCTGGCTCGACTGCGGCTCATTCGACAGCCTCTTCGAGGCCAACCGCGCCGTCGCCGAAGCCCGCCGGAAAGGCGAAACTCGCTTCCAGCCTACCGTGAGGGACAGCGGGTAGAGAGCGCGCCCGGTGGCACGGGTCTCTCGCGGGCGAGGCGAGCAACAGCCTGTGCAGGCCCGCCGCAGGCGGGCTCTCTTGCATCTGCGTTCATCAGCGTTCATCTGCGTCTGAACGGCTGCTCACCCCCCTCGCCATCGCCTGATACGCCAGGTGCATCATGTACTGATCCAGCAGCACCAGCGCCATGAACGCCTCCGCCACCGGCCACACCCTCGGCACGATGGTCGGGTCGCGCCGCGTCACCGCCGCCAGCACCGCGTTCTCATTCGTCACCTTGTCGACCGTGTGCTGCTCTTTCGCAATCGTGGGCGTCGGCTTGACGACGACCCTCGCCACGATCGGCTGGCCGGTCGTAAGTCCGCCGGTGATGCCGCCCGCGTTGTTCGAAGCGAACCGCACCTTCCCGCTCTCCGCGTACATCTGATCGTTGAACTGCGACCCGGTGCTGTCCTTCGCCGCGGTGCCCCCGCCGATCTCGACCGCCTTCACCGTGCCGATGCTCATCATCCGCCCCAGTTCGCCGTCGAGCTTCTCGAACATCGGCTCGCCCACGCCCGCGGGCACGCCCGTGGCGATCACCTCCACCACGCCCCCGCTCGAATCGCCCCCCTCCGTGATCTCGATAATTCGCCGGTACATTTCATCGGCCGCGTCCAGGTCCGGGCAGTTCAGCTTCGGGTGAACGCCGCGTTCCGCGCGAATCTTCTTCTCGTCCATCTCCCGCCACTTGAGACCGGGTATCTCCCGCTCGAACTCCGCCAGCACCGCCATCTTCTCCAGGAACCGCATCTCCGGTCTGAGCCGGCCCGACGCGAACATCGCCTGGTAGACCGGATCGTACTCCCGCCTCACCGCTTTGTACGCCGCCGTCTTCTGCTTGATCGTGTTGAGCGCGACATCGGGGCAGCGCACCCCCGCGGCTTCCTTCACATACCCGACGACCTCGATGCCGTGATCCCTCAGCACTCGCTTCGCAATCGCGCCCGCTGCCACGATCGTGGCCGTGTAGCGCCCGCTGAAAAAGCCGGCGCCGATGGCGTCATCCCACGTGCCGTACTTCTGGAACGACGCGTACGACGCGTGCCCCGGCCTCGGCGTCCGGTTCGTCGCCTGGTACTGCTCGATGTGCTCGAAATGCCGGTCGAGGTTCGGAATGAGAACGACCAGCGGCGTCCCATTCGTGTGCCCCGCGTTCCTGAATCCCGGCATGGTGTCCGCCGCGTTCACCCCGCTGTAGATGATCGGAATATCAGGCTCCCGCCGCGGCGACGTCAACTCCCCCTGCCCCGGCTTCCGCACCAGCAGATCGCGGTAGATCTCCTCCTCCGTGATCCGCAGCCCCGGAGGCACGCCCTGGATGTGGACGGTCAGCCCTTCCTGATACGACCCGCCGGCTATCGCTACGCGGAACAGCCTCCCGATATCACAACCCAGCATCCTGCCTATACCTCCACGAACAGCTTCGCACCGACCTTCTGCATGCACTCCGCGAACTCCGGGAACGTCACCGCCGCGGCCTCCGCCCCCCGCACCACCGTTTCGCCTGGAATCGCGCATCCCGCCACCGCGAGCGCCATCACCACCCGGTGGTCGCCGTGCCCATCGACCTCCGCCCCCTGCAACGGGCTCTCGTGCACGACGATCCCGTCCTCCAACTCCTCCACCCGCGCCCCGAGCTTCCGCAGTTCCCGCGCCATCGCCGATATCCGGTCGCTCTCTTTGATCCGCGCCTGTGGCACGTTCACCAGCCGGGTTGTGCCTCTGGCGAAGCATCCCAGCACCGCCAGCATCGGCAGCGCGTCAGGCGTCGCATTCAGATCGATCTCGCACCCCACCAACTGCTTCGCCTCCACCCCGATCCAGTTCCCGCGAGACCGAACCTGAGCGCCCATCTCCGCGACATAATCCACCACCGCCTTGTCGCCCTGCGTATCCGTCAAGTCGAGGCCGAGCACCACGATCTCGCTGTCGGGCAGCGCTCCCGCGCACAGGAAGAATGTCGCCGAGGAGAAATCCGCTGGGATCGCGCGATCGACCGGCGTGTACCCCTGCCCTCCCGGCACCCGAAACTCGCGCAGATCCTGCTGCTCCAGCGAGATCCCCTGTCGCTGGAGCCAGTCCACTGTCATGCCGACGTACGGCGCTTCGTTCAGCTTCGTCACGTGGATCTGCGATTCGCCGTCCGCAAGCGGAGCATTGATGAGCAGACCGGTGACGTACTGGCTCGTCGCTCCCTCGATCGACGTCTCGCCGCCCCGCAGCCTGCCCTCCACCACGAACGGCGCCGAGCCCGCGCCGCGCGTCGATCGCACCGACGCGCCGAGATCGTTCAGCGATCGCGCCAGTGGCCCCGCAGGTCGCCGCCGAATCTGCTCATCGCCTGTGAGCACGGCCATCCCCTCGCGCAGCAGCGCGCACGTCCCGAGCGCGGTCCGCAGCGTCACCCCGGAGTTGCGCACGTCGATCACGTTCTCCGGCGCCCGAATATCGCCGCCTGTCCCGTGGACGGCCCAGCGGCCATCGTGCACCTCGATATCCGCTCCCAGCGCCCGGTACGCATCCACCGCGGCGAGCGTGTCATTCGAGACCAGCGGCTCGCGGATGTGGCTCTCGCCCCCGGCCAAACTGGCGATCGCCACCGCGCGAATTGTGTGAGACTTCGACCCCGGTATCCTCACCTCACCGCGGAGCTTCGACTGGCGACACACGAATTTCATGGCATCTCGCAGTAACCTGCCCCTGGCGCGGCCGGGGCAAAGGAATACCCACAAAGAGAGGTGGAGTAGGCCGTCTGGGGATCGAACCCAGGACACCCGGATTAAAAGTCCGGTGCTCTACCGACTGAGCTAACGGCCCGCATCACAGAATCTACCAACAACCTCTGCCGTATGTCAAACGCGTCCCTGGGCGTGATCGGAAAGCCCGGATAAGCAGAAGAGCACAAAGTTGTCATCCCGAGCGACTCGTCCGTCACCTGACGGAAAGGGGCGAGTTATGCGAGGGATCAAGACCTGCGGAGCCGACCGGAGAGAGGCGACTCTCTCCCCATCAGGAACACCTGCACTCAGACAACTCGGTCACACCCGCGTCCCCGGTTTGTTTGACCCCCCGCTCGCGAAGATGATAGAATCCCCCGGCCACAGGGGCAGAGATCCACGTGATCCCGTTTCGCGACGACAACCCGACCCGCACCGTCCCCATCATCACCATCGCCATCATCGCGGTCAATGTGGCGGTGTTCCTCTACCAGTCCATCCTCCCGGACGCGCGCCAGCTCGCCTTCGTTTACACCCACGCCGCGATCCCCGCCGTCCTCTTGGGTCAAGCGTCGCTGACGGAAGTCTTGCCCCACGGCCTCCTCGCCGCCGCCCACGCGTACTCGATCCCCATCCAGCCGCTGCAGCCCATCTGGCTCACCATCTTCACCTCCATGTTCCTTCACGGCGGCTTCCTCCACCTCGGCGGGAACATGCTCTACCTCTGGATCTTCGGGAACAACGTCGAGGACCTGCTCGGGCCGGCGCGCTACATCGCCTTCTACTTCCTCTGCGGGCTCGTCGCAGCGGCGGCGCAGATCGTCTTCAGCATCGGTTCCCCCATGCCCATGATCGGCGCCAGCGGCGCCATCGCAGGCGTCCTGGGCGCGTACTACATACGCTTCCCCCAGGCGCGCGTGCAGTGCCTCGTGTTCCTCTTCTTCCTGGTGACCGTCATCTGGCTGCCGGCCGCTCTGGTTCTGCTGCTGTGGTTCCTGCTGCAGGTGCTCAACAGCCTGGGCGTCATCGGCCACAGCGCCCAGGGCGGCGTCGCCGTGTTCGCTCACGTCGGAGGCTTCATCGCCGGGTGGGCGCTGGTCCGTCGCTTCGAGCCACCCCGCCGTATCCGTCGCTCCTACTAATGACTTTCGCCCAAAGAAGTACGGGCGAAAGTCATCAGAAGACCAGCGAATACCCGAAAGAGGACCTTCGCCCGATGTTCCTTCATTGGGCGAACGTCCGTAGGGGCCCCAAGGGCGCAGGCTTCCAGCCCACCTCCGCTGGGACTTACTGTTGCTCCTCCGGCTGCGTCTCTTCCTCCGCCGCCGCGGGCGCTGCCGGCGGAACTCCGAGCCGCCGCAGGCAGTCCTGGGCGTATACGTTCTTCGGGTCGATCTCCACCGCGGTCTGATACTCGCGCACCGCCGCTGCGCGCTCGTTCTTCCGCTCCAGCGCCAGGCCCAGCCAGATGTGAAGCTCGGCGTTCTTCGGGTCCATCGCTAGACCTGCCCGGAGTTCCCGCACCGCCTGGTCGAAGTGCCCCGCGTCGGTGTACCCCGCCTTTACAAACGCGTCGCCGACGTTGAGGTGCGCCGCGCCCAGTTGCAGATGAGCGTATGCCCTGAGCGAGACCGGGATGGCGGCCGACGCGTCCGGCGCCTTCGCCGGCTCCGAAGCGGCAGTGGTCTTCGTGACCGCTGCCTTCACCGCGTCGCGTATTGGCTTCGCCAGCGTCGGCGCGTATCCCATGAAGCGATCGCCGATAATCCCCTTGCGGTCGATAAGGAAGAGGTCCGGCACGCCGTTGACCCCGAACGCGCGCGCGACCGTCCCGTCGTCCATCAGTATCCGATACGTCGCCCCCACCCTCTTGGCGAACTCCGCCGCCTTGGCGGCATCCTCTCGCTCGTCCACGCCGAGGACGATGAAGCCCTCTTCCCCGAATTCCTTCGACAGGTCTTGGATCTGCTTCATCTCCTCTTCGCAGTGCTTCCCCCAGGTTGCCCAGAAGGAGAGCGCGACCACTTTGCCTGAAATGTCCGCGGGCGCCACCACCTGATCATCCGCTGACGTCAGCGAGAACTTCGGCGCAGCATCGCCCTTCTGAAGCCCCCACGCAGGTGCCGTGAGGACCGAAAGTGCCAGCGCAAGGACCAGCGTGCAGTGACGCATCACCGTCATCTCCCTCTGGGCCCTGACAGCAGACCACGCGTGCGCATTGCCGTCATGCCTGCCAGCCCGGCCCGGCCGTCTCCCGACCACACCATAACACACGTCGCGCCTGCTCGGAGAGAACAGACGCGACGTTCATTGTCAGCACACCCAGCCGCCTGTCAGCGAACAGCCAGGTCGGTCACCAGCCGCAATGCGTAATCGAGCGTGCTCGGGATCTGCTTGGCAGCAGCGGCCCCGCCGCCCCCCGGCGCGGCGCCTCCGCCCTGCCGTCCAGCGCCTCCGCCGCGCATGCCGCCCTGCATTCCGCCGCCACCGCGCATGCCGCCCTGCATTCCGCCGCCGCGCATGCCACCTTGCATCCCGCCGCCCATCATGCCGGTAAGCTGCATGCTATAGCCATCGCTGCTGATCGCGGCCGTGCGCTGCGTCGCGCCTGTGCGCTGTGTCGCGACTGCCGCACGGAATTCCACCTTGCCTCGGACGATGTCCTCGACCCGCATGACGCGTCCCGTCCCTCGGGTGATGAACGTCGTTCGCTGGCCTTCAATCTCCGTGAGGCGGGCGCTGTTGAGAGACGAAAGCGGCGCTCGAGTAGGGCCGGCTGCCTGACCCCCGGCTCCGCCCTGCCGGCCAGGCCCGGCCTGCGCGCCGCCGCCTCTCATGCCGCCGCGCATACCCCCGCCCCCTCCCATACCCCCTCCGCGCATCCCTCCCATGCCCCCTCCCATACCCCCCATACCTCCCATACCTCCCATACCCCCTCGCATCCCGCCCCGCATCCCGCCGCCCGTGAGTCGGGTCTGGTACGCCATATCACCGAGGCCGGCCGCACCCGTCTGCCGCTGTCGCTGCCGGCCCTGCTGCCGGCCCTGGCCCTGCCGACCCTGGCCCTGCTGCCGGCCCTGCGTCCCCTGACCATAGAGGGGGATCTCAGGAATCTGGTACGTGGACGTGATGACCGCGCACTCTCTTCCTCTGAACCACCGCAGGCCCTCGAACTTATGCGTCGCCTGCACGAAGATCGCCTGTCGCTTGTACAGCTCCGGAACCACGCCCAATGGCGACTGCCAGGTATCGCCCGGCATGACGGGATAATCCGCAAGCGCGAACGAGATCTCTCCCATCCCGATCCGTTGTCGTGTCGTCGCCGTCGAAGCCGGGATCGTGAGCCCGTTGCGCGATACCTGCACCATCGCGTACTGGCCGATCTCCGGTATCGACTGGCGAGCGCCCTCCGTCGTCAGTGATGCCGACCGCAGGCGGTCGCGCACCAATGCCGAGACGCCTTCGTAGGACGCATCCAACACCGTCTGGTTCAACTCACCCTTGAAGTCTCCGGAGAGCGCATCGAATCCCTCCGGCAGCAGTTGGTCTGCCTGGAGCGCTGCCAGCTCTCCATGGCCCGTGACCTGGCGGCTGAGAACATCGTGTGCGCCGAACTTCACGCTCAGCAGCACGCCCGACTCGGGCGTTGGAATGGCGTTCTCCACGATGACCTTGATCGAATTGCTTCCGGTGAATTTGCCCGACGAGTCATACGCATCCGCTCGCACCACATGCGACCCATCGCTCGTGGTGCTGGTGTCCCAGCGCATCGTGAACGGGACCGTGGTCGCGTATGCGAACTCGCCATCCACGCGGTAGACGATGTAGCCCGACGCGTTCGGCGAGTTAGCCGTGATCACGGCCACGCCCCGCAGCTTCGCCTCGGACTGGGGTGAGACGATCTCGACTCCAGCGCTCGGAGCGTTCTCGGGTGCAGGAGGAAGGTTCGGAATCGGCTTGGCGGCGCTGCTCTTCGCAGTCGCTTTGGCTGCCTTCTTGCCGGCCGGGCGCGACAGACGGCGCCCGCGCTCCGCTCCCCAGAGCAATCCGGCGCTGACTCCAACGACCAGCGCCATAAGCATGGCTGCCCAGATCAGCCGCCTGCTCGCACCTCTGCTCGCCATCATCTGCTCCTCTTCATTCGCTCGTCTCCGGCTGTGGCAAAATCTCCGGTCGCGTCACTCAGCCGCCACTGCCGCGCCATTATAGAGCAAACCATATCGAGATTCAACAGCACCGCTTCGATCCGGCGCCGTCACCGCCCGGCAGGCCCCGGCATATTTGACCGCCCGCCGGCTCCGCGTGTTCCCCGCTCGCAATGCCCTGCGTCTCGTCCCCGACTGCGTCGCGCCCAGCCATTGACAACCCCAAACCCTCTCCGGTATCATCCCAGGGAGCCCGTCTCCGGGCGCAGGAAGCATATGGCACTCGTGCGCACGATCGCGAAAACGACCGGCCGCAACCAGATCGAACACGCTCTGGTGCGGACCGCATACTTCTCAGCTACGCCGACTCGATGTCATGCCGTGACCATGGGGCCCGTCGGCGTCTCTGTCGCTGATGGGCTTCGCATTTCCGTCGAGGTCGTACCATGGATGGAGTCTTAGTTCTCAACGACAACTATCAACCCCTGAACGTAACCAACGTGCGCAGGGCATTGGGCATGTTGTGCCTCGGCACGGCCCACACCGTCGAGAGAGACTCCAAGGTCTTCCACGCCGAGAACCTGACCATCGAAATGCCGACCGTGGTGCGGCTGAACCATCACGTGCGCCGGCCCACGCCCGTCCTTCACATCTCCCGCAAGAGCATCTTCGCTCGCGATCACTACGCCTGCCAGTACTGCGGCGCGCACAACGTTCCGCTCACCATCGACCACGTTGTGCCCAAGGAGCGCGGAGGAGGCACCGACTGGCTCAACCTGGTCTGCTGCTGCACTGCGTGCAACAACAAGAAGGGCAATCGCACACCGGACGAAGCCAGCATGCGCCTGCACCACCGGCCGTTCCGCCCGAAGTTCATCCCGTATATCAGCTATACGAAGTTCATCGCCGCCTCCGGAAACCCCACCTGGCGACCCTACCTCGCGCCCTACGCCGACCTGCCCGCTATGGAAGGCCCCTCCGGCGCCTGATCGCTGGGCATCTCCGTCGGGCAGGGGCCTACCGTTGCGTCGGTACTTCAGTGCCGACGCCCCTCCGCCAACTCCAGCGCGATCTGCGCCACCGCCTCCGCCGCTCGCGGCTTCCCCAAGAGCTTGCTCGCCCGCGCCATCCGCGCCCGCTTCAGATCATCCCACAGCAGATCGTCCAGCGCTTTCGCCAGCGCCGCAGGCGTCAGATCGGCATCGCGGATCACCACCGCCGCGCCCACCTTTCCGAATGGCTCCGCGTTCAGCGATTGCTCGCCAGTCGTCGCCTGTGCCCACGGGATGAGAATGGCGGGAAGCCCTCTTGCGCCGATCTCCGCCACTGTGCTGGCCCCGGCCCGCGTGACCACCAGGTCGGCTGCCGCCAGCGCCGCCGAGTACTCGGCATCGAGATAGGGGACAGGCTTGTACCGCGGCGCGATCAGCTTGATCTCATCCGGGCTGAGCGCTGCCGACTTCTGCCTGCCCGTCGCGTGCAGAATC
The DNA here is from genome assembly GCA_050010895.1 of Armatimonadota bacterium. GTDB lineage: Bacteria > Armatimonadota > Hebobacteria > Hebobacterales > Hebobacteraceae > JBEKKD01. The sequence goes on along the minus strand of JBEKKD010000075.1, from coordinate 1,278 downwards.
TGCACCTCCCTCAGACGCCCACCCCCATCCATGATCCGGAGCGCGCCCGCCACCGCCTCATTGATCTTCTCCGATCCCAGACTGCCTCCGATGATCACCAGCGTCCGCAGCGCAGGGTCGAATCCCAGCGCCCTCGCGCCTTCTTCTCGCGTCATATCCGCCAATCCCGGACGAATCGGCAGGCCCGTTACCACCACCCGCGTCGGCGCCTTGACCCGCTTGCTGAAAAACTCCTCCTGCTCGGGCCACGCCACCGCCATCACGTTCACTCTCTTGGCCAAGAGCTTGCTGGTCAACCCGGGCGCGCGATTGCCCTCGAGCGCGATCGACGGGATGTGCATCAGCTTCGCCGCGTACAGCACGGGCCCGGACGCGTAGCCCCCCGTGCCGATCACCACCTGCGGCATGAACTCACGCAGTATCCGCCGGCTCTGGATCACTGGAATGCCCAGCGCCAGTTCGGCCGCCGAGCGAGCGCGTCTCGCCAGCCCACTCAGCCCGCGACCGGCCAACCCGTGAACCGATATCCCGTGGAACCGGATCCCCGCCGCCGGCACCACCTGCGCCTCCATGCGGTCGCCGCCGATGAAGAGCAGCCGCACCTCTGGCCGCAGCCGCTTCAGCTCCGCCGCCACCGCCAGTGCCGGATAAACGTGGCCCCCGGTCCCACCGGCGGCCAACACGACGCGAAGTATGCCTGATCTGTCAGGGCGAACCATCATCCCCCAATACTGTCATTGCGAGTCGGCGAGTCCCGTCAGGGACTCACCGCGCGTGGCAATCTCGCCGTTCTGTTTCCGTCGCCTCGGTGTCTCAGGACTCTCTGTTCGGTGTTTCGGGACTTCAGTCCCGAAACCCGATATCAGCCCCTCCCCTCACGAGTTGAACAGGTCCCTCACCCACGCCACGACTCGGCCCAGTATCGACAGCGCCTGCACCGCCCTCCGCGGTTCGGCGCGCTGCGTTTCGGCCTCTTTGTGAGCATAGAAGACGAGTCCTACCCCCGTCGCCAACGACGGCGTCTCCAGCAGTTCCACCGGCCCCGAAGCCACCCGCGGCCGGCCCAATCGCACTCGGCAGCCCAGCGTTTTCTCGGCCAGTCCCGCCAATCCCGGCAGCAGACTCCCCCCTCCGGTCAGCACCGCTCCCCCGGGCGGCGGCCATCCCGCGTCCAGCCGGCTCATCTCATGCGCCACCAGAGTGAACGTCTCGCTCATCCGCGCCTCGACCACTTCAACCGCGAGGCGGCGGCTGATCGTCCGCTCGGGCTCATCCGGC
>JBEKKD010000074.1:0-12187 GCA_050010895.1 Armatimonadota bacterium | reverse complement strand
GGAGAGGACGGCCCGACGCACGAGCCAATCGAGCATCTCGCCTCTCTGCGGGCGATCCCTCACCTCACCGTCATACGGCCTGCCGATGCGAGCGAAGTGCCGATGGCGTGGATGGCGGCGATCGAGCGCAAAGCCGGCCCCACCGCGCTCATCTTGACCAGGCAGAACATCCCCGTGCTGGATCGGTCTGCGCTTGCTCCGGCCGAATTGCTGTTCAAAGGCGGGTATATTCTGCGTGACATTGCGGATCCCCAGATGATCCTTCTCGCCTCCGGCTCGGAGGTATTCGTGGCGCTTGGCGCGGCGAAGCTGCTTGAGCAAGAAGGCCGACGCATCAGGGTCGTGAATCTGCCAAGCTGGGAGCTGTTCGAGGAGCAGAGCCGGGAGTACCGTGACAGCGTCCTGCCCGCATCAGTACCACTGAGGCTGGCCGTTGAGGCTGGCGCCAGCTTCGGTTGGGAGCGGTGGGTCGGCGACAAGGGGCAGGTCCATGGCATCGACACCTTCGGTCATTCTGCGCCGTGGAAGGTGATCGCCCAGAAGCTGGGCTTCACGCCGGAGGCGATTGCGGCGAAGGCCCGCAAGATGCTGTCCGGTTAGCGAGGAAGCGGTGTGGCGCGCGGATGCCGGCACTGTCGGCACGCGCGCCGGTGAGACGGTATACCTGAAGATGATACTGCCTCTGCTCTGGGCATTGCTGGCTGGACTCGCGCTCGCGCTTTCCTGGGTCACCGGGACCGCGACCTTCGCCTGGGTGGGCTATGCCATGCTCGCCGTTCTGGCGATCGGCCTAACGACCTCGCGCCTGGGCGAGCGAGGCCTGCGAGCCGATCGTTGGCTCTCCGCGGACCGAATCCCCTTTGGTGGCCAGGTTGAGGTCGAGGTGGAGGTCGAGAATCGGAGCGTGTTGCCCGCCGTCTGGGTTCACGCTGCGGAGACGCTGCCCGCGGGCCTCTCCATGATCGGTGTACGTGGCAGGGTCGGGCCTCTGGGCGCGAAGGATCACTTCCGCTTCCGCTACACGCTCCAGGGCTCGCGCCGCGGGTACTATGACCTCGGGCCGACCATCCTTCGGACAGGCGACCTCTTTGGACTCAGTAGCCGTGAGCGCGCGGCCGGCCCGGCCTCGGGCCTTATCGTGTACCCGAAGATCGTCGCCATCCGCCACGCTCGTCCGCTGTCCCGGCGCACCGGCGATGTTCGCGCTCGTCACCGAGTGTTGGAGGATCCCGCCCAGGTCGTCGGGATTCGGCCGTATCAACGCACCGACGGGCTGAAACGTGTCCACTGGCGCGCGACGGCGCACACCGGTCGACTGCAGGCCAAACTCTATGAGCTGACCGCACAGGTCGAGACGGCGATAGCCGTGAGCCTGCGACGAAGCGACTATGCAGCGGCGCCCGGCGAAGCCCAGGAGTCGGCCGAGTTGGCGATGGTGGCCGCCGCCTCCATCGCGCAACACGTTCTGGATCGCAGGCAGCGCACTGCTCTCATCGCCGTCGGCCGCGATCCCCTCGCGTGGGGTGCCTCGACCGCGGTGCGAGTATCGCCCGGCCGCGGGCGTGAGCAGCTCGCATCGATTCTCTCGGTCCTGGGAAGAATGTCCCTGGGTGATTGCGAATCGATGGCAGCCGTGCTCGAACGCATGAAGGAGGGCCTCGTCTGGGGCTCGTTGGTCGTCGTCATCGCGCCAGCCGTGGATGAAGAGCTGCTGCGGGCTCTGTTGAGCCTTCGCACCAGCGGATTCGACACCAATGTCATCCTGGTCGGCCGCGGCGCCTGGCTGGCGGCCGAACAGGCGGCCCTCGATGCTATAGGCATCACCGCAACCCAAGTCAGGTCGGAGGCTGACGTCCGTGCCCTCGGTGTCTGAGACGGCTCGCACGCGATATCGGATGAAAGCCGAGCTGTGGTCATGGACCGCGTGGCTGATCCTTTGCATCATCTCCTATCCGGTGGTGTTGACCGCGCGTCTCGCGCCATGGGCTGGCCTCGTTGGCGGCGCGGGCGCCGGGACGTTCCTCATCGCTCGGGCCGGCCTGGGCTATGCGGGCAGGCGCGACCTCGACGCCTGGCCCCGCGCCGTGGTCATCGCCGTTGTGCTGTCTACCGCATCAGGCATCACCGCGGTTCTTGTCGATAGTGGGATACCGGCAGTGGCCGTCATTTCCATGGTCGCGGTGCTCGCCGAGATCATGTTCGCCTGGTACTTCCTCCCGGCCATCGCGCGCGACGCAGAAGCACCCGAGCCCAGCGCCCGGCGCCACTTCCAGCTCCTCCCGTGGACTGGCCGAGGGAGTTCCCTGACGCGCCCATCGCTGGGGCTGGCGCTCTTGCTCGGCTTCCTCATGCTGGGAGCAGGCGCGATCTGGCAGCGGGCCGAGCAGTGGGCGCCGAACCCGGCCCCCTGGTTTGCCAGCGTCGCCGTCCTCAGCGTCGCGCTCATGCTCGTCGAACGACTCAGCTTCTTTGAGCGATCGTCGCGCGAGGGAAACCTCGTGATGCCGGCGGGATCGTTCTCTCAGTGGATCGCCGCAGCCCTGGTGGTCCTGCTTCTGGCGGGAGGAATAGCTCTCATCGGCCCGCGGCGCACTACGGAGCAGGTGGAAAGGGCCCGTCTCGCCGGCAGCGTCGGCGTTCCCCGCGCTGTGATGGCCATGCGCCAGCAGGAAGGCAGGCGTGGGTCCCCACCCCCGTCCTCACCGGCCGGTGGCCACAGCCGCAACCGGCTGGTGATCTCTCTGCTGCTCCTGCTGGCGCTACTCGCTCTACTGATCCTGATGTGGTTCTTCTCTCGTTCTCGCGCCGCCCGCTGGCTGCTGGCAGTGGTGACGACGGCGCTCGCCCGACTGATGAGCGCGTGGCGGCGCCTTATCGCCAGGCTCCGAAAGTGGCTGCGGCCGAACGCCAAAGAGTCGGTTCCGCAGATAGCAGAGAGCGAGTCCTCCGACCCGCTGCTCGATCCGTTCGAGAACCCTGAGCTGCTGCGGACTCTGTCGACGCGGGAGTTGCTGATCTACACCTACCACCTGTTCTTGAACTTCGCTGAAATGCTCGGGCACGGACGCCTGGCGGGTCAGACGCCGTTCGAATACGCTCGCCTGGTCGAGGCAGAGAAACCGCAGGCGCGCGATGGGGTGAGAGCGCTCACCTGGGGGTACGCCGGCGCCATGTACGGTGAGGCCGGGGCCGCCCTTCCCAACCCGAATGCGGTTCGTCTGGCGTGGCAGCAGATCGCCGATGCTCTCAAGGGCGACATGCTGCCCGACGACCTTGACCTCCGCCGCCGCGCATACCTGGCAGCGCGGCGTCTCGAGGCCATGGCCGCCCGGCCGTAAGCCTACGACTTCTTCCGGCTAATGCGCTGCGCGTAGGCCACCGCCTGCACGAGCGTATCCGGGTTGATACCCGCATACGCCTCCCCACCAACGCCGAAGATGTACCCGCCGCCCGGCGCCCCGATGGCGATCGCCCGGTCAATGACAGGGCGCGCGGTCTCGAAATCCCTATACAGATCCTTGCAGTTCATCCCGCCCATCATCACCGTCTTGCCGACCAGTGCGCGCTTGGCGGCAGCGATGTCGCTAAAGCCGCCGATATCCATATCGGTCAGATGGAGATCGTCCGCGTAGAGCGCGAAGAGATGGTCGTTGGGACCATCGGCATGGAGTGAGCGCCCTTCTTTCCCGTACCTATCGTAGATCGCGCGATTGTAGGGAAGCACCAGTTCCCGGTACATTTTCTCCGACACAAACGCCGAGTGATCGTCTGCGAGGCCGATGGAGGTGCGGCGCCTCCCGGCGATGCCGTCCGCATACTCGACGCAGCGGAAGAACGCGTCAAGCAGCTTGTCGAAGAGCCGCCGGATCGCGTCGGGGCAGTCGTACATCCACTGGTAGATGCGCTCGGGACCCGCCAGGGCGCACGCCGCGGACAGAGGAGGATGGATCCCAAAGCCGCCTGACACAGGGACGTCGATCTCCCTCCGCTTCGCGATCTCCCGCATCTTCTCCAGTTCGCTGTATACCCACTGCACGCCCGGGCTCGTCGCCGGATCGGGCACTTGGAGCTTCTCGGCATCAGATGGATCACGCAGGATGTGCCCACTCCAGGGGGATGTGCCGCTGGGACGTACGATCTCCGCGCCGAAGAGCAGCCCCTCCGCCAATGGGCCATAGTCGAGATAGAGCCCGAAGTGCGTGCGATCATCCCCCAGGTTGTCCCACGCCCACTGCTGTCCGCGGATCTGAGCATCGAGTGTCAGCTCCCGATCCTGCATATACTCGGCGATGTCTATCCCTACGAGCGAGCAGTAGAAGCTGCCGCCGACGCCGATGTCAACCGGCACCTGGTCCGGTTCCTCAAACCGATAGCATGTGGCGAGGCGTTGTTTGGACTGCTCAATCCTGTCGTGGTAGCGGTCGTAGTCGAAGGTGAATGCCATGAATGATCTCCGTAGGTGATCCTCTGCTGTCGTCAGTCGCCGAACTACTTGCTGATCCGCACTCGCCGTTTCGGCTCCACACCGACACTCTCAGTGCGCAGTTCGTACTGGTTCACTAGCTGGTGCTGCAGTCGGCGTAGACGCGAGGGCTGCGGCGTCAGCTCCACCGGCTCCGACCTCTCCAGCACGTGCTCGATGGCAGACTGCGCCTCTTGCAGCGCGCGCTCTTCCGCCCCCACCCGGCTGAGGCGGAAGATCTCCCGCAGCGCCCCGAGCAACTGGTGGTACGTGTTCGATCTCACAACGTGAATGGGGATGCGCATTGCCGCTGCGTCCATGAACTTCCCCGGATCGCGTCGCGAGTGCGCTTTGATGGTGAGGACCGCGTCGGCCTGGTCCCCGTGCTTCACGATCTGCGCCCGCAGGCCGAGATCACTGAGCGCTTTCTCCAGTTTGTTGCGGCTCACGCCATAGGGGAAAATGCGGAGCATCCGCTGTCCGTAGCCCCCAGACGTCGGCCCGGGCATTTCGAACGGAGCCGTCGCATACTCCTCGAACGTCTCCACCTCCTGAGGCGGGATGATCTCGACGTCGCCCCCCGGCTGGCGGATGCGAATCTCGGGAGCGGTGATCAGTCCTCGCAGCGACCGGTCGACAACCTCCGCCACATCGTGATGGATGGCGAGCTTGTTGATCTCAGCAATCTCAACGATGATGTCGAAGGTCGGCGGAGCCTTCCGCTCCAGCACCGTCTTCTGTGTGCCGCGTCGCTTGGCTTCCTCATCACTCAGCGTGACCGCGTGGATGCCGCCGATCAGATCGCTCAACGTAGGGTTCTGCATCAGGTTGTCGAGGCTATTGCCGTGCGCGGTGCCGATCAACTGCACGCCGCGCTCGGCGATGGTGCGAGCGGCCAGTGCCTCCGCCTCGGTGCCAATCTCGTCGATGACGATCACCTCGGGCATGTGGTTTTCGACGGCCTCGATCATCACCGCGTGCTGAAGCTCCGGACGGCGCACTTGCATCCGTCGCGCCCGCCCGATGCCGGGGTGCGGGATATCTCCGTCTCCCGCGATCTCGTTGCTGGTGTCGACCACCACAACGCGCTTACTGGATTCATCCGCCAGCACGCGGGCCGCTTCGCGCAGCTTCGTCGTCTTCCCGATCCCCGGGCGCCCCAGGAAGAGGATGCTCTTCCCTGTCTCGACGATGTCGCGGATGATGTCCACCGTGCCGTACACTGACCGCCCGATCCGGCAGGTGAGTCCGACGATGCGGCCCTGACGATTGCGAATGGCGGAGATCCGATGAAGCGTGCGCTCGATCCCTGCCCGATTATCGTCGCTGAACGCGCCAACTCGGGCCACGATGTGCTCGATGTCTTCGCGAGTCACAGGCTGGCTCGAGAGACTGATGACATCGCCTGGAAAACGCGCCTCGGGCTCGCGACCGAGGTCCAGCACCACCTCCAGCAAATCGTCTCGCCGATTGTGCTCACGCAGGGGTTTCTCGATCCGCGGCGGTAAGGCCTGGTACAGCAGTTCGAGATCGTCTGTGATTTTCAGCTCAGGCATGATTCCGGCCTGTCCGGAGAAGGTAGCACGCGAGACATCACAATACCATTATTCCCGGCACGCGAGAAGCTTTCCGTTGTGTAGGGCGGGCATGCCGAGGGCATACCCGATCTTCCACAGCCAGCCCCAGGGGCCCTTCGTGGGCCGCTCTACCCGCTGAGCACCTCAGTTACTACCTCTAGCGCGTGCCCTATCTGCTCCTGGGTAACGTCGTGGTGCGTCACAAACCGCAGACGGCGCGGATCGAGCGCCAGGGCGCGCACGCCTCTCTCCTCCAGCGCCGCCATGATCGCAACCGCCGGGCGGCCCAGCGCCGTCGTATCGACCGAAACGATGTTCGTCTGGCACGTGTCCATGTCCACCAGGCCGGCGTGGACCGAGTTGATGCCCTCTGCCAGCCGGCGGGCGTTCGCGTGGTCCTCCGCCAGTCGGTCCACCATCGTCTCCAGCGCAACGATCCCTGCAGCCGCCATGTGACCGATCTGGCGTACGTTGCCGCCCAGTCGATGACGCATCGCGTGAGCGCGGGAGATGAACTCTGAGCTTCCGCACAGCAGCGACCCATAGGGGGCGCACAGCCCCTTGCTCAGCCCGAACATGACTGACTGGCAGCCCTCGGTCAGCACCCGCGCTGGGACCTTGAGCGCGACTGCCGCGTTGAACACCCGCTCGCCGTCGAGGTGAACCGCGACGCCGTGCTTCCTTGCGACCGCCCACACCGACTGCATGTACGCTGCGTCCAGGCACGCCCCACCGGCAGCGTTGTGCGTGTTCTCCAGGCAGAGCAGCACTGTTCGCGGCCTGAGGCGGCTTCCTGGCTGGATCTCGCTCTCGAACAGTTCCGGATCTACTCGGCCCGCGCGCCCGGGCAGCGGCCGCGGGAACCCGCCCGCGACTGCCGCCAGACCCCCGGCTTCAAAACGCAAGAAATGCGAATCGCGCTCGGCGAGGACCTCCTCTCCCGGCCGCAGATGCGTCAGGAGCGCCACCAGATTTGCCATCGTGCCCGACGTGCAGAAGAGCCCTGCCTCCTGTCCCACCATCTCGGCCCCCATCTTCTCCAGACGTTGAGCCGTCGGGTCGCCTTCTCGGCCGTCATCGCCGACGATGGCCTCGGCCATCGCGCGCCGCATTTCGGGTGTGGCCTTCGTGACACTGTCGCTGCGAAGATCCACGATGGTGGTCTTAGGCATCAAGAACCTCCAGAACGGTGATAATGCTGTGGCTAACTAAATTAGAGGTTTCCGGCTCCTTCCCCTGCCGCCCGGGGGTTCCCCGGGCGGCCGATGAGCGGCCCTCGTTGTGTCGGCGAGAGAAGCTAAGGTATAATCCCTGAGTGGATATCTTCGCAAGGAGCTGAACGTGCAAATCATCATGAAGGGCTACGGGGATGTCAAGCTCACCTCCACCGGCGAGCTGGTCCCCGGAGAGATAACCCTGTACACTGAAGGATGGGTTGCTGTCGCGCCTGTGCCGCCGGCGGACAAGGCGGATGTCCGGTGGTTCCCGAATTGGCAGATAGCCGAAGTCATCTGGCGCAAGAGCCTTGCCATGGGGCGGAGGTCGCAGCGCCCGGAAGCGACCGTCTCCGAGTAGGTATGGCTGCGCCCGCGGGGACTAAGCATCTCATCCCCGGGCGATGACAGGAGAAGTCGAGAAACGATGTTTCAGGTCAAAGTGAGGGCTCGTGGACGACTGGCGAAAAACTCACGGATTCAGATGGACGGGGCCGTGATAGCGCTCCCCGAAGGTGGGCGTGTGCGCGATCTGCTGGTCGAAGTGGGCATGTTCGATGAGGAAGTGCGCGAAGTGACCATCAACGGTCGGCGCGCTCGTCTCGACCAGGCGCTGCACCGGGATGACAACGTCGAACTACGCGCGTGATCGGTGGAAGCGAAGAGAAAACGCGGCTCGCCCGGCGCGCTGCCTGGCGAGCCGCGCACGATCTAGCCGCAGCGTCGGGACGGCGCTCAACTGCCGCCCGAGCAGTCAAGGAACGCCCAAACTCACTCGATGTCCCGTCCCGCTATGCCTCCCGCGGTCAGATTCGGGTCCGGCAGACCATTCACAGCACTGCGGATCTGCCGGGCACGCAGATACTGCACGTGCCCGTCAACGAACAGGTAATTCCGCGCGCCGCGCCAGTCCCACCACCCCACGCTCGGCACCGTGTGATTCGTCAGCCATTCCGCGACGAGCACCTTCTGGGCAGGGAAAGCGACTGCGCTCTCCTTCTGCGTCACGCACGGAAACCGGTCCAGCTGCCACAGATCGGCGGTCGTCATCACCGCAATCTGCGACGGCGAATGGTAGAAGGCCGCCGAATAGCCATACGATGTCGCGTCGTACTTCTCAGGCGAAGCCGCGTCGCTCGGGCAGACCAGAATGCGCGGCGTGCGGCTCGAATGGAGCGGATCATCCGGGTGCGCCGGGTCGGCTGCCAGTACCTCCCCCAGATACGGCGCCAGCGGCCAGCGCCACCGCCTCCCCATCCACAGGTACGGGTCGCCGGTGTTCGGGAACGCGCCGTCGCAGTCCGCCAGGTACATCGAGAATGCCACCCCGATCTGTCGCAGGTTCGATGCGCAGGTCGCTCGGCGCGGCAACTCCCGAGCGCCGAGGTATACCGGCATCGCCAGCGCTGCGAGCACGCTCAAGATCGCGATCGCGACCACCAGTTCCACCAGCGTGAAGCCGATCCGCCGCATCTTTGGGGCTAGACAAATTCTACTATTCCTATATGAATAGATTATCCCGGACACTGCGACGCAGTCTAACCGCGTCTCACTTCGCCGTCAAGCACGTCTGGAGTACCTGCAAATGGGCTGAGACTGCCGCCAACGGCGCTGCCCGGCAAGGACTCGCTCCGCCGGAGGCGAACAGTTTAGCATCCATTCGTTCACGAGCACCGCAACGGAGGCATGCATGGTTTCTCTCACCGACCGCGACCGGGAGATGTTCAAGCGTCAGATCCAGATGCCGGGATTCGGGGAGGAGGCGCAGACCAAGCTCAATAACTCGTCTGCCCTCGTCTCACGCGTGGGTGGCCTCGGCGGGCCGGCTGCTCTCTACCTCGCGGTGGCCGGCATCGGGAAGCTCGTTATCGCCCATTCCGGGGATCTGACCTGGTCGAATTTGAACAGACAGATTCTTATGAGGTATGACTATGTGGGAAAGCCGCGCATCGAGTGCGCGACCGAGCTGTTCGCGCGGCTGAACCCAAACGTCGAGCTGATCGCGATCGGCGAGAATGCGAACGAGACGAACGCGCGCGAATGGGTGGCGCAGGTGGACGTCGTCTGCGACTGCCCGCCCAGTTTCGAAGAACGCTATGCGCTCAATAAGGCCTGTGTCGATCTGCGCAAGCCCATGATCGAGGCGGCGATGTACGGCATGGAAGGGACGCTCACCACCCTCGTGCCAGGCGAAACTCCATGCCTTGCGTGCCTCGTTCCGGAGACTCCCGCATGGTGGAAGCCACTGGGATTCCCCGTCCTCGGGGCAGTATCGGCGGCACTCGGGTGCTTCACCGCTATCGAAGCGATCAAAGTCTTGACGGGGTTCGGGAAGCCGCTCAAGGGCAAGATGCTGACGTACGACGCGGACGAGATGGAGTTCATCAAGTTCCCCGTCAAGCGCCGGCCGGGCTGCCCCGTCTGCGGCCACCTCTAGCTGCACAGCAGACAGCAAGGCGGGGCGAATGGGGAAAGCAGCAAAGCCGGCATCGAAGACCACATCACGGACCAAGGCCGCTGCGGCGAGCAAAGCAGCCGCTCTGCCAAAACCAGCCGCGGTGAAGGAGAGGACGGCGGCCCCCGACGCACCCGTTCTCCGCCCGGTCCCGCTTTATGAGTTCGTCACGGGCGGGATCAGCGGCCATGTCCGACTCAATGACCCTGGCCGCGGCATAGAGTTCACCAGCACCGCCAACGGCAGAGCGCTTCCCGCCTACTCGCAGGAAGTGCTTTCCCTGCGCCACTACCTCTCTATCGGCGACAGTGGCCTGCTTGCTCCCAGAGCGGACGCGGCCTGCGATGGGAAGGTGGAGAAGAATGCCGTCGTGTTCAGCTACGACCGTCCGGGCAAATGGCCGGTCGCGGCGACCGCGCGATACGAGCTGCTGCGCGACGGTGGCGCCGATGCGACGTTCACGTTTGTGTTTTCCAAGCCGCTGAAACGATTCGAGGCCGGCATCGAATCGCTGATGCCGAAGTCGCAGCCGAACGTGTACGTACATTCGGGTGGCGCCTGGGTCCGGGTGGCCGCCGGCCCGCAGGCGCAGAAGTTCTACCCCCGCAACACCGGTGCCGCAGAGCTGATTCTGGACGGCCGCTGGGACGCCCTCCGCATGGCTGGCGTCTCGCTGGCGGTCGAGCCCCAGGGATACGACTACCCCATCCTCGTTGTGCGCGACGAGCGAACTGGCTGGGCATTTGCCTACATGGCGCTTACTGAGGACTGCAGCGCGGTCTGGGTAAACGGCGCCGAGAGGGCCGTCGGCATGGGCCTCCTTGCCGCCGATGTCAAGGCACAGGAGAAGGCACACTGCCGCGTGCGCGTCGCCCTCTGCCAGGCCGAAAGACTCGACGACACCCTCACTCACTACCGCCAGTTCGTCCAGGACGCGCGAGCGCGCAAGTAGCAGCGCACTACCCGCGCTGTCATCCTGAGCCCTTCGGCCCCGCTCAGGGCGAACTCCGCGAAGGATCACGCCGTTCGGCTGATCAGTACGAAGTGCACCGAAGCCGCGCGGCCCGCCGATGCAAAATCGGCCTCCCCCTCGCGTGACGTTTGCCCCCGGTGCGCGTCTTATCTATGAGAGTCAGTCACCGGCATGCCATCGTCTTCAGACTCCGAGTCGTTCGCCGCAGCGCTCGAACACCACCGAGGCGCGCTCATCGCCTTAGCGCTCGATCGCACCGGGCGATGGGACGTCGCCGAGGAGATTGCGCAGCAGACCATCACGACTGCATGGGAGCATCGCTCGGACCTCCGAGACCGCACATCTCTCGACGGCTGGCTGTGGCGCATTGCCCTGAACTGTTGCGTCCAATGGCAGCGGCGAGAGGCGCGTCTTCACGACCTGCCGGAAGCGGCCACCCGCGATCATGCAGCTGCGGAGATCGCTGCCGACGTGATTCGCCGTGAGACGATCAGGGAGGTGCGGGCCGCGCTCGCCGAGCTTCCACTGCGCAGCCGCGTTGCCCTGTTGATGCGAGTCGCGGGGTGTAGCTATGACGAGATCGCGGAGTCTCTGCAGCTTACCCCTGCCACCGTGCGGGGCCGCATCGCCCGAGCGCGCGATCGCCTGCGGCGCGATCTCGCCCGTCGTCTCCATCTTCACCTGGAAAGGGAGAAAGCCCGACCATGAGGATCTTCGAGCTTGAGAACAGCCTGCCGGCACTGATCCTTTACACGCAGAAGTTCTCGGCGCTGATCGACGCCGGCGTGTCACTGCAGACCTGCTTCGGCCTGCTGCAGAAGACCACCGATGATCCCGTCATGTCGGACGCGAATGCCTACCTCCGCGTCGAGATCGTTGAGAGGAACCGCACGTTGAGCCAAGCCATGGCAGACCGGTCCGACGTCTTCTCGCCATTCTACATTGCCTTCGTCAGAGCGGGCGAGATCGGAGGCGTGCTCGATGAGGCCTTCACCTATCTGGCTGCCTGGCTGGAACGCGAGCGGGAGGCGGCTGATCGTCTACGGAGCGCCTGGGTGCTCACCCGGATCGCATCACAAGTGCTCGCAACGTCGTCAGCCGAGTCGACGGAAGCAGTCCAGACCCGCCTTCCCAACTACCGCCGTGTCGCGCAGATCGCCAGCTTCTGCCGCCTCTTCGAGATGTGTCTTACCGCGGGCGTACCGCGTAACCTGGCACTCACTACGGCTGCCGAGGTACTCGGCGAGCCGGCTCTGGGCACACTGAGAGACGCCGTCGCAAACATCGGCCCTGATCAGAGCATAGCTTCCGCCATGAACCACGTCGAGGAGCTGAGGCCGGTCATCGTGGGGATGGTGGAGATCGGTGAGGAATGCGGCCTGCTCGACCAGATGCTCCGCAGGACCGCCGACTTCTACGACGCGGAGGCTGTCCACATTCTGCACAGTGCAGGCCGCGACGACTGACGCGGCCAAGCAGCGCCCTACGCCCTCTTCACCAACACCG
>JBEKKD010000073.1:0-12396 GCA_050010895.1 Armatimonadota bacterium | reverse complement strand
CGGCGGAGGTTTTCGACGGCGTAGGCGGCCATGTCCCAGTAGCGGCTGGGGGTGGGGCCGCCGACGTGGGGCGTGAGGAGGACGTTGGGCATGTTGCGCAGGGGGTTGTCGGCCGCGGGTGGTTCGGGGTAGGTGACGTCGATGCCGGCCCAGAGGCGGCGGGCCTTGAGTTCTTCGATAAGCGCGGCTTCGTCGATGAGGATGCCGCGGGCGGCGTTGACGATCACGGAGCCGTCTTTGATGAGCTTGAGCCGTTCGCGGCTGATCATGCCGATGGTGTCGGGGCGGATAGCGGCGAAGAGGCAGATGACCGGGCAGTTGCTCAGCAGGTCGTCCAGCTCGACCATCTTGATGCCCTCGGCCGCGGCGCGCTCCCGGTCGCCGTGCTTGCTGTAGCACCACAGCTCGCACCCGAAGGGCTTGATCAGGCGCACGAACTCCCAGGTGATGAGCCCCATGCCGATCATGCCCACTCGCTGCTCGATGAGCGTGTCCGGGTAGAGCGGGCTGTAGGTGCCCCACCACATGTCGGTGCCCTTCATCTCCTCGCGGAACTGCGAGACCCGGCGGAGGGCGCCGATGGCGAGAAAGAGCGAGAGCTCGGCGACGTAGCGCGACATCATCGGCGTCGCGCAGCTCATACGCAGGCCGCGGCGGAAGAACTCGCTCGCCGGCTCGGGGAGGAGGAACTTCACGCTGCCGGCGGCGTGGGAAACGATCTGCAGCTTCTTCGCGGCGTCGAGGATCGTCGGATCGAGCTTCGGCGACCCCCAGCCGGTGATGAGCGCCTCGCAGTCGGCGATCCGGGCGGCCAGATCCTCGGCGGTCAGCCGCTTGTCGCTGGAGTTGTAGATGGGCTCGGCGAATGCCGACAGAGCATCGCGAACCTGGGACGGGAAGAGCTGTTCTTGGAGCTTTCCGGATGGCGCGACGAAGATTCTTGGCTTAGACATGACTCTCTCCTGAGGTGAACGGGCTATCGACCTACGTCCGGTGTTTCGGGGGCTCAGCCCCGGAACGACTGGTTTCGGCACTGAAGTACCGAAACACCAAGGCTACTACCTGCCGGCGCCGGAGGCGCGGGCGCGTCGGCGGTCCTGTTGCATCAGCGTGCGCTTCGCCCGCCAATCATCGAATGCTTCTCTGGTATCGAAGTGCAGCGGGTGCACCGGGCGCACCGGGTACTCACAGGTCTCGATTTCGTAGTCGCGGCAGACGTCGGGCCGGTTCTCATAGATCTCGCACAGGTTGTTCGTGCCGAGGTGCTTACAGCGACTCTGCACCTCGACGTGCCAGCGCCGCGCCTCGACGTAGACGCTGATGTTCTGATGGGCCAGGAACCAGCTCAGTTCGTCGAAGTCCACCTTGCGCTTCGGGGCAGGGACCACGATGGTGATGTACCGACAGCAGCGCCCTTTGCATTCCTGCTGGCACCGCCGCTTTTCGACAGCGGCCGAATCGTGCGCCGACTTCATGTGCGCGTCCTCTGTGGATCTCGGTGCGCTCTGTTCCGCACGCGCTGCGTCTTACCCCGCCTGCTTCATGGATGCCTTCACGAACTCGCGGAACAGCGGATGGGCGCGATTCGGGCGAGACTTGAACTCGGGGTGAAACTGGCTTGCAAGGAAGAACGGATGGTCCGGCAGCTCGATCATCTCCACCAGGCCGCTGTCGGGGTTGACGCCGGCGACGACGAGGCCCTTGTCTTCGAGCTCCGACCGAAGCCTGTTGTTGACCTCATAGCGATGCCGGTGGCGCTCCTGCGCGCGGGCCGTGCCATAGACTCTGCGCGCGTTGGTTCCGGGCATGATCCTCATGGCGTAGGCTCCGAGCCGCTGGGTGGCGCCCTTCTCGCCCTCGTGCTGCTGGCCTGGCAGCAGGTCCAGGACGGGGTGTTCGGTCTTGGGGTTGAACTCCGTGCTGTTGGCGTCTTTCCAGCCGCAGACAGAACGCGAGAACTCGATCACCGCGCACTGCATCCCGAGACAGAGACCCAGGAATGGGATCTTGCTCTCGCGGGCATGCCTGATCGCCATGATCTTCCCCTCAACCCCGCGATCGCCGTATCCGCCGGGCACCAGGATTCCGTGCATGCCCTCCAGCAGTTTTTCCGGTCCGTCTTTCTCGATCTCCTCGGAGTCGACGCGCACCACCTCGGTCCGCGCGCCGTTCGCGATGCCGCCGTGCTTGATCGCCTCGGTAACGCTGATGTAGGCGTCCTGGAGCGCCATGTACTTGCCGACCATAGCGATCTTCACCGTTTGCGACGGCTCTCGCATGCGAGCCACCATCTGCTCCCACTCGGAGTGATCGGGCTTGCCGTCCAGCCGCAGGCGGTGCGCGACCAGTGGGCCCAGACCTTGCTGCTCGAATATCAGCGGCAGCTCGTAGATGGAATCGGTGTCGAGACCCTCAATCACCGCCTCGGGCGCCACGTCGCAGAACAGGCTGAGCTTCTCCCGCATATCTTTGGAGAGCGGCCGGCGCGTGCGCGCAAGGAGGATGTCGGGCTGGATGCCGATATTGCGCAGATCCCTCACGCTGTGCTGGGTGGGCTTGGTCTTGCTTTCCCCCGAGGGGCCGACATACGGTATCAACGTTACGTGAATGTAGAGGGTGTTATCTACGCCCACCTCACGGCGCATCTGGCGAATGGCCTCGAGGAAGGGCTGACCCTCAATGTCGCCCACAGTTCCCCCGATCTCGGTGATGACGATGTCGGCCTTGGAGTCTTCGGCGATCACCCGAATCCGGCTCTTGATCTCATCCGTGAGGTGCGGGATGACCTGGACTGTCTGACCGAGATACTCGCCGCGGCGCTCCTTCTCTATCACCGCTCCGTAGACTTGGCCGGATGTCACGTTGCTCTGACGGTTGAGGCTGATGTCAACGAAACGCTCGTAGTGACCAAGGTCAAGATCGGTCTCAGCACCGTCGTCAGTGACGAACACCTCGCCATGCTGGAACGGGCTCATGGTACCGGCATCGACGTTCAGGTATGGATCGATCTTTTGGATAGTGACCTTGAGGCCGCGGTCCTTCAGCAGCCGACCGAGACAGGCGGTGGTGATGCCCTTGCCTACGGAAGAGACGACGCCGCCGGTTACGAAAATGAACTTGGTCATGAATGGTCGCCTTTCTGCATCTGCGGTGTCGGATGGAGAAACAGAGCCCCCTTGCCAAGGGGCTGGGCCGACTGAAGAAGGCGCTGGACGAACGCACGGCCGGATGCGACGGCGTCTGGAACGGATGCGCCGCGAGCGAGATGGGCGGTGATGGCTGCGGACAGCGCGCAGCCGGTTCCGTGGAACGGGCCGCCGGGGAATCGGGGTGAAGACAGGGCCTGCGCTCCGCATGGGCCCAGGAGGTAATCGGTGGCTGCTCGGCCGGAAAGATGTCCGCCCTTGACCAGCACCCAGTCACACCCCAAGGCCTGTAGTTTCTCCGCCGCCCGCCGCGCATCCTCTTCTGTCGCGACCTCGATGCCGGTGAGTTCCCGAGTCTCGGGAACGTTAGGCGTCACCAGTGTTGCGAGGGGGATCAGCTCATCTCGGACGGCCGCGACTCCGTCGTTGGATAGCAATCGGCTGCCGTCCTTGGCGAGGATGACGGGGTCCACGACGAGAGGGATGGCAGGGGCACCCGCCTTCGCCACGGCTCCGGCGGACAGGAGTCGCTGCCCGGCGGGCCGGCGTTTCAGCACACCCACGACCGCTCGCACTACTTCTGCCGACGACAGCATCCCCGTCTTCGCGGCCCCGACGTCCAGATCGTCCAGCACGGCCTCGAGCTGCGCGGCCACCAACTCGGGCGGCGCTTCCCAGCAGCCGCGCACGCCGACGCTGTTCTGAGCGGTGAGGGCGGTGATAGCGCAGGCGCCGAACGCCCCGAGCGCGGCGAACACCTTCAGGTCCATCTCGATTCCCGCGCCGCCGCCGGAGTCCGATCCGGCGATCGTCAGGGCGACGGGAACGCGCTCTTTCATACCGCTTCCTCGTGGTGCAAGAAGGCCGATACTTCCGATTCGGGGACGATGCGGACGGGATGCCCAGCCAGTAGCTCCGGCAGCTTCCAAATCCCCGCGATCACCCAATGCGGCCGGCTTTCAGAAGATACGCCTTCGACCTCGCTGGCATGGCTGATTCCGCTGAGCACCATGCATGTCCACATGCCGCACCGCCGCCCCATTTCGATGTCGGTCTCGAGACGATCGCCCACCATGAGGGCCTCATCGGCAGCCGCCCCCGCCTGGCTGAGGATCAGGTCTCCCGAACGCCCGGACGGCTTCCCGATCAGGAGCGGCTCGACCTCGGAGGCGGTAGCCACGGCCGCCACAATGCTGCCCCCACCGGGGATGACGTTGCCCTCTACCGGGTAGGTGGCATCGCGATTGGTGGCGATGAGCTTCGCGCCGGCGCGCACCGCCTGCTGCGCCTCGTAGAGCTTCCGATAGGTGAACTTCCGGTCCATGCCCACGATCACGTAGTCGGCCGGCCGCTCCCCGGGCCGCCTGATCACGCGCAGCCCCGCGTCGCGCAGCTCGGAGGCGAGCCCGCCCTCGCCTATCACCAGCACCGTCGGCCGCGGTCTGCCGTCGAGCGCGCCGATGTCATGGAAGTAGCGAACGGTCAGGGAGGCGGAGGTGACGATGTGATCGGTGTCGGCGACGATGCCGAATCCCGCCAGCAACTCGACATAGCTGTCCCGGGTGCGAGTCGAGTTATTGGTGAAGTAGTAGGTCTGGTACCCGCGCTCGCGGAGCCATTCGGTGGCTTCTCTGGCGCCGGGGATCGCGGTCTTCCCGCGATAGATCACTCCGTCGAGGTCCAGAATCACGACCCGAATACGCGCGACGTCTCTGCTCATAAATGCTGGGACCAGACTTCAGGTTTGGGGGGACCGTCCGCAAAAGCGAACGCCCCCGGTCCCCAACTTCGGACCGCGGGCGGCTCTTTCACCGGCCCATTGATGGTATCACGTGGTAGGAGGGGATGTCAAACGGACGCGCATGGCGGGTGTGACCACGAAGCCTGGGCTATCGCTAATGTATCGCTCTGGGCGAACGCTCAGCGCGCCACCAGCCGGTACCCCCATCGCCCGATCTTCCGCACCACGCGGTTCACCAGCGCCCCCAGCCGTGGGTGGCGCGCGAGGAAGCCACCGAGGCGGGGGTGCACGGCATTCAGCGCTTCCCACAGCTTGACCTCGCCCGTTTCGGTCTTCATCCGAGCGGCTTCGGCGGCGATCATCACGGGACCGGGGAGGACCTTGAACAGCGCGCTCCAACGGTAGGCGCGCCAGAGGAGCGGCTTGGGCACGAGTGGTACGCTGGCGAGGTAGATCATGCTGTGCCAGAAGGCGGACGACCGGCTGCGAGCAGAGAGGCCGGACTTCCAAAGATGGGACTCGAAGCGTTCAGGCAGGGGCTGGTTGGCGCGGGAGACCTGCTCCTTGCTGATTTTCCCTTCGGCGAGCGCGCGCTCGGTGATGGCGGTGCCGGGCAGGAAGCTCAGGCTGTGAATCCCGACCTCGAACGGCTCGGGGAGCTGCATGATGAGGCTGAAGGTCCCGCGAAGGTTTTCCTCAGTGAGCCAGGGGATGTCCACGATGAAATCGTAGCCGACCTCGATGCCGTGCCGCTTGAGGATGTCCGCAGAGCGGAGGATGGCGGCGTCGGTCTCCTTGCGATTCAGCACCTGGCGGCGCACGTGCTGCGAGCCGCTCTCGACGCCCATCACGACCTTCTTCAGGCCGGCGCGCTTCAACTTCTCGATGGTCGGTTCGGTCAGCAGGCCGGGGTGAGACCAGATGGCGAAGGGCAGCCCGATCTCGCGAGGGAAGCGCTCGCAGAACTCGTCCAGCCACCCCTCAGGCGCGCGGACCGCGAACACCTCGTCCCAGAACTGGATCTGCTGGATGCCGGGGTGGCGCTGGCGCGCCTGCCTGATCTCGCCGAGGATGTGGCCGACGCTGCGATAGCGCCGCGGCTGGCCCTTGCCTGCATAGAGCACGCGCCGCAGCCACGGCCCGCCGCAGAAGGTGCAGTTGAACGGGCAGGCCATGCGTGAGGCGGTGGTGTGGTAGAGCGGAATCTGCGTCGCAGGGTCGGTCCGGTCGAGCCGATCTTCTTCTATGCGATAGGAGTCCGGATCGCCGAACGCGACGAAAGGGAGCAGATCGAGATTCGCCTCGAGCGGCCGCACGTCGTTGTGCGCGACTTCGCCATCGGACTTGGTCCAGATGTTGGCGATCCGATCGAACCCCCCGCCGTTGGCAATAGCGTCCGCCACCTCGAGGATGGCGTCTTCGCCTTCACCGCGACAGACGAAGTCAGCGTGCTCGAGTGCTTCCTCCGGCAGCACCGATGGGTGCGCGCCACCAACGATGACTTTCGCGGCCGTGCGCGCCCGAATCTTGTCAGCAAGATCGTATGCCAGGTCGGCAACGAGCGAAGAGGTGAGGCTGATGCCCACCAGGTCCGGCTTCAGGTCTCCGAGGAGAGAGAAGAGCAGCTCTTCCTCTCGCGCCGTAACCGGACGGAACATCTCCCAGCGGAACTCCTTGAAGAAGATCAGCGAACAGCGATGGCCGTGCGCCTTCAGGCTCGCGCACAACTGTCGCACGGCGAGCGATTCACTCAGGTAGAGCGATATCAAGCACACGGTTGCAGGGCGCGGCGCTGCCGACGCACCAGTTCTTGTGTCCGCTGTGGCTTCGATCTTCACGCTCCCCTGCAGTTCTACCCTCGCCATGCTCACCGGAACACAGCGCCGGCATGCGGCCCGATCCGGCTGCTCCAGAGCGACTTCGAGCGGGGCCAGAGGCGTTCCTTCAGGCGGGCTCGGCTCGCGTTCCGGCCTGTACAGTACATTTTCGCCGCGCATCTCACAACCGCCCATCTGGTGTGGAATGTAGCTTGTGACGGTTCTCAAGAGAATAGGCTGCGAAGCTTCTGGGTCCTGTGCCGTCGGTTCCGCTAGAGGTGGCGGAAAAGGCGGATGCGAGTAGCGGGCTGCCGAAGAGGCCAAGCTCTATCGAGTCATGAAGGCTCGGGCGAGCGTGACTTCTGCGGCAGCCTTTTTGTTTGTGGCAGCACGCTTACTGTAGAACCACTCACAGGCAGTGGCTGCCCGTCGCCCGGGCTGCCCCTAGCCGAAAGGAGGTCGGAGTGCGGACATTGCACTGGTCAGATGGAGTTTTCCCCGCCCCACGGGCGATGCCGGCCCGGCCGGTGCGCCATGTCCGCCCAGCAAGCCCTATGGTGGTTTCCGGCTACCTGCGACAGTGGCACCCTCCCGCGCTTGCCTGGGCTCTGGCCCTTGGCACGACTGTCGCTGAAGTGGCACCAAAACAGAATCCCGCGGCGCCGGGGGCGATACTGGCCGCCACCAGCCCCGACTCGCGGGCCTAGCTTACAGACGGCGCAACTCCCTCCCGCGCCATGTCTGGCCCGGCGTTCGTCCCCAACGCCGGGTCAGGCGCGTCTGTGCCATGCCGGTGGCGAGGATGATCAGACCTGAAGCCTGCGGCGAGCCCGGCCGCCCTGGGAGAACCAGAGCCGGTGTTGACGCTGCTTCGCGGCGATAGTATAATTCAGAGAGAATCGCGGTGGGGCTGTGGCGCAGTTGGGAGCGCGTTTCCTTGGCATGGAAGAGGTCGCGGGTTCGAATCCCGCCAGCTCCACCAGGTATCTTCGAGCAGGCGGCTGACGGGCTGGCGACATGCGACTCGGCAACCATATATACGCAGCATTGAAGGTCCGCTCAGCGCGGGCTTTTTCTTTACCTGCGCACCGCCTCGCTGTGCCGCACTCTGCCGGTGTGCATCGCCCAGCGAGGGGTTTTGCGGCTCTGGTCCGCCAGATTCTTGTGTTCGCAACGATCGCTGTTCCGCTCAGTGGAGCCTGCGCCGGTGAGGCCCCGGCCGGGTCACAGTCCGCTCCGCGTGCCTCCTCAAAACCCTATGACATCATGGTGATGGTCGCGGCGAACGGGCCGGGGCCCGCGGACGTCGTCGTCAGCTATCCCGGCGTCATCGACCACGTAGTTCTGGAGTCAGCCATCCGGCAACTGGGCAAGAGCGTGGGCTTCACGCCCGCCGGGTTTGCCGTCCGAGACGCGGCGCTGGCGCAGCATGTATCGGCGAACGGAACCGATGCTGAGTTCAAGGCGTCCGGACTGGTCGCCGGCAGCGGCAGGCTCCCAGTGGGCGCGATCATTCGTTCCCTGCCTCAGTGGGAGCACATGAGGCTCGTGTTCATTCTCGATCCGACGTACCCCTTCGTCGGCCCGACGGATGTGACTGCCGAAGGTTTTGCCGTGCGGCTGGTCAATCGGGTAGCAACCTATGAATACGATGTGGAAAGAATCAGCGGGAAGGCAGCCCCTCCCGGTGAAGCCACAGCCACGGGAGGCGTGACACGCGGCCCATCGACCGGCCTCGGCGACCGGGGCCAGGCAGCCCAGGCGCCGCCGAGCTTCCTGCAACAGGTGCTTCCAGCGGCTTTGATAGGACTGCCCGGCGGTCTTCTTGCAGGATGGCTGCTGTTCGGCTGGCGAGAGAGAAGATGGCGCCGCCGTCCTGCGGCTGGGAGAGGAGCCGATGCTCAGACTGCGGGATCGACGACACAGACCACGGGCAGCGGGCACGGCACCAAGACGGGGTGATGCAGCTACTCGCGGGAAGCCAGGCCCGGCGCCTGGCGAAGGGATGAGGTATGGAACTCGAGCAATTGTGCCGCTTCGCGGTGGATAGCCAGGCGTCGGACCTTTTCGTGAAGGCGAACGCGCCGCCGAACCTCAGGGTGCACGGCCGCATCGTTCCCACGGATCTGCCGGTTCTCTCGCCCGAGGAGACCGAGCGGCTCGCGGCCTCCATCATGACGGAAGAGCAGGTCGAGGCGTTCAAGAGCTATCACGAACTCGATCTCGCGTTCACGATTCCCCAGGTCGCTCGATTCCGATGCAATATCTACATGCAGCGCGGCGGGTATTCGATGGTGCTGCGCATCGTGCCGCTCGAGATCAAGTCGATCGAGGACCTGGGGCTGCCGAAGGCGCTCGAGGAAATGGTCAGACCCAAGCAGGGACTGGTGCTGGTCACGGGGCCGACCGGCTGCGGGAAGTCCACCACTCTGGCTGCGATGTTGGACCTGATCAACCGGACCCGGCACTGCAACATCATTACCATCGAGGACCCGATCGAATTCGTGCACGACGATAAGCTGGCGATCCTGAGCCAGCGGGAAGTCGGCATCGACACCGAGTCGTTCTACGACGCGATGAAGTACGTCGTGCGAGAAAGCCCAGATGTCATTCTGATCGGCGAGATGCGCGATGCGGAGACGATGCGAGTGGCCCTCAGCGCGTCCGAGACGGGCCACCTGGTGTTTTCGACGGTCCATACCACCAGCGCATCCGACACGGTCGAGCGAATCGTGAGCATCTTCCCCCCGCACGAGAAAAACCAGATCTGCTTGCGTCTCTCCACGAGCCTTCTGGGCGTTGTCTCTCAGAAGCTCGTTCCTCGCGCTGACGGCACCGGCCGCGTGCCGGCTGTGGAACTGATGATCAACACGCCGACCGTCGCCAAGCTGATCGAGGAAGGCCGCTCGTCGCAGATCTACGCGGCCATGAATGAGGGCGGATACTGGGGCATGCAGACCATGAACCAGTCGCTGCTCAAGTACTGGCGGGCGGGCGTCGTCTCGGAGGACGATGCACTGGTATACGCCGGCAACCTGACGGAGTTGAAGCAGATGCTGCGGCGCGGGGCGGGCTAGAGCCGGTCTGCAGCAGAACGAGGAACCCGGGATCGCGCTGCACGCGGCCCCGGGTTTCCTGTGGCCCGGCGGTCGTCCGACCAGGCGCCTTCCGTGCGTTTGCGGGCGTCTCCACCCGACTCACCAATATGCAAGAGGCGAGTCGGTAGGGGGTGCCGAATGGAGAGACAATACGCGGTACCAGAACGGACGTGTTCCTCTGGTTTTGCACGCGATAGGCAGGATGGGAGGTGCCCCATGGCAGACCGCTACCCGATCCCGCTGGACGATATGCTGAAGCTACTGGTGCGGCACGAGGGCTCGGACCTTCACATACGCGCGCACGAGCCTCCCATCTTCCGCGTCCACGGCGATCTCCGACGCACGAACTTCCCGGTGTTCACCACCGAGACGATCAAGACGACGCTCTACGAGATCATGGGGCCGGAGCGCATCGCCCGCTACGAGCGCGATCTCGAATGCGACCTCGCCTACGCGATCAAGGGACTGGCCCGATTCCGCGTGAACGTTTTCAGACAGCAGAATGCGGTTGGCGCAGTGATGCGACTGATCCCCATCCGAGTTCAGACGTTGGATGAATTGGGCCTGCCTGCGGTGCTGCGGGAGATCGCCATGCTCCCCCGCGGTCTGGTGCTGGTCACGGGCCCGACGGGATCCGGCAAGTCCACCACTCTTGCGGCGATGGTCAACCATATCAACGAGAGCAAGCCCGTCCACATCATCACCATCGAAGACCCCATCGAGTTCATGCACATGGACAAGGTGGCGGCAGTGAACCAGCGCGAAGTGGAAATGGACACGCACAGTTTCGCCGACGCGCTGAAGCACGTCATGCGCCAGAACCCGGACGTCATCCTGGTGGGAGAGATGCGTGATAACGAAACCATGCAACTCGCCATCACCGCAGCCGAAACCGGCCACCTGGTGTTCTCAACGGTGCACACCACGGACGCGGCACAGACCATCGACCGCATCGTCGACGTCTTCGAGCCGGAGCGTCAGGAGCAGATCCGCATGCAGCTCGGCGTAACGCTCCAGGCCGTGATCTCCATGACCCTCATGTCGCGCATCGACCGTACGGGCCGGATCCCCGCGTTCGAGATCATGATCGCCACGCCGGCCATCAGGAACCTGATCCGAGAGCGCAAGACCCACCAGATGTACAGCGCCATCCAGACCGGGGCCGAGCTCGGGATGCAAACCCTCGACAACCATTTGCTCGACCTCTACCGGAATAGCATCGTCAGCTTCGAGATGGCACTCTCGAAGTCATCGAATCCGGCGGAGTTTTCGGCCCGCGCCGCCGCCGGCAGAAAGCCCGAGGAGCTCGTGGCGGCGGCCCCTGGCGAGGTGTGACGGAAAGGAGGAGGCGATCCCATGGAGCGATTGGTCATCGATGAGCTGCTGAAAACAGCGGTAGAGCGCGACGCCTCGGATATCCATATCAAGGCTGAGTCCCCGCCGCTGCTCCGGATCTATGGCGAACTCATCCCCATGGACCTGCCGCCCCTGTCGATCGAGGAGGCGAAGCGCCTCTCGTTCATGATCTTGAGCGACAGAGATCGCGAGATGTTCGAGCAGCAGTGGGAGCTCGACCTCGGATACGACCTCCCCGGCCTCGCCCGTTTTCGCGTCAACGTTATGGTGCAGCGCGGCATGGTCGGCTCGGTGTTCCGGGTGATCCCGCTGCACGTCCAGACGCTCGAGGAGCTGGCGCTGCCGGAGGTCTGCCGTTACTTTGCCGAACGCCCGCGTGGTCTCGTCCTGGTGACCGGGCCCGCCGGCTCCGGGAAGTCGACGACTCAGGCCGCGATCATCGACCACGTGAACAAGAGCTTCCCCGTTCACATTGTTACGGTCGAAGATCCCATCGAGTTCGTGCACGATCCGAAGATGGCGCTCATCAACCAGCGCGAGCTGGGCCGCGATACCCGGAGCTTTGCCAACGCACTGAAGTATGTGCTCCGGCAGGATCCGGACGTGATCCTCGTGGGCGAAATGCGCGATCTGGAAACCGTCCAGCTCGCCATCCGCGCCGCGGAGACCGGCCACCTGGTGCTGGGCACGCTGCACACGACCGACGCCGTGCAGACCGTAGACCGAGCGATCGACATCTTCCCGACCCACCAGCAGCAGCAGATCCGAATGCAGTTGTCGGTGAACCTGCTGGGTGTGGTGTCGCAGATCCTGGTTCGCCGAGCGGATGGACGCGGGCGAGTGGCGGCGTTCGAAACCCTGGTCGCCATCTCTTCTGTGCGGAACTCGATCCGGGAACGGAAAACGCACCAGATCTCGTCGGTGATCCAGACTGGAGGCCAGCACGGCATGATGAGTCTCGACCAGTCCCTCGCCCATCTGGCCCGTTCCGGGGTTATCACCTTCGACGAGGGCGAGGGGAAGGCGAAGAACCGGGCCGAGTATCAGCAGCTTGTGCGCACGGGCGAGGCAGTCGGGGTCTAACAGCGCCGACGCAGAAGGCGCGCCGCCCGCTTCGGCGGGCGGCGCTTTTTTGTATGCCGGGCATGTACTCGTTCTCGGAGGTGAGAGTCCTCTACGGGCCAGGGAGTCGGCACCGTTATGCGAAGGCAAGGGCGTCGCCGTGAGGCGGGGTCTGA
>JBEKKD010000072.1:0-14762 GCA_050010895.1 Armatimonadota bacterium | reverse complement strand
CGGTCTTATTCAGCAGCGAGACGCTGATGATCTCTATAGAGTCGTCAACCATCTTCAGCATATCATAGAGTGTGAGCGCGGCAACAGATGCGGCGACGAGCGCCTCCATCTCGACGCCGGTCTTGTAGATCGCCTTGACGGTCGAGGTAACGGCAATACCGTCGGACTGCAGATCGAACTCGACTCCGACGAAATCCAAGGGCACAGGGTGGCAATAAGGGATGAGCTGGCTGGCGCTCTTCGCTGCCTGGACGCCGGCGACGCGGGCGACTGGAATGGGGTCGCCCTTGGGCACAGCGCCGCCCTTGATGAGGGCGATGGTCTCGGACCGAACGCGGACCACGGCCCGCGCGGCCGCGGTGCGAAGACTACTGGCCTTGTTTGATACATCCCGCATGCCGGGTTTCCGGCTCCCTTCGGGCCGCTACGATACGATTCGCCGCATGATGCAGTTCGCCTACAACTCAACCAGCCGCACCTTCAGCCCTTTGTCGCCAAAGAGGGATGATTGGCAAGCAGGCGGAATCCTGGCGAACCAAAGCAAGGACGCACACGGGAACAGCGATGATAAGATTTGGAGAGCGAGTATTAGTCAGGCGGAGGATGGCGACCGATCTTGCCGCGATGACCCTGTTCGCCGCGCTCACCGCCCTGGGCGCGCGGCTGTCATTCCATCTGCCGTACACGCCCGTGCCCGTGACCGGGCAGGTGTTCTGCGTGCTGCTCGCAGGAGCCGTACTCGGGCCGCGGCTCGGGTTCGCCAGCCAGGTGGAATACCTGGCGGCCGGGGCGGCTGGCCTGCCGGTGTTCTCCGCCGGTGGCGGCGCGGCTGCGATGCTCGGGCCAACGGCCGGATACCTACTCTGCTTCCCCCTCGCCGCACTGGTAGTGGGGACGGTTGTCGGCCGCCTGGGGCAGTCAACGTGGTCATATGCGACGGCCGGCCTGGCAGGGGTGGTTTCAGTCTACCTGCTCGGCGCGTCCTGGTTCGCGGTGTGGAGCGCGTTCCTCGGCAGGCCGATCGCGCTGGCAGTGGTGTTGACGCAGTCCGTCGTGCCGTTCATCGCTCCCGATGTGGTGAAGGCTGGGCTGGTGGCCTCGGTCGCGCCGAGAGTGCGAAGGCGGCTGGGGGTGTGGTAGGTGGCAGGGAGTCGCCTCTCTCCGGTCGGCTCCGCAGGTCTTGATCCCTCGCAGAACTCGCCCCTTTCCGTCAGCTGACGGACGAGTCGCCCGGGATGACAGCATTGGGTTGCGTCGCTAGCCTGCCCAACTGCCCGGAATTCCTGTAGAATACACGACAATTCGTCTCCGGGGGCTGTTACCATGAGACACTGCTTCTCGCTGGTCCTGATTGCGATCTCAGTGCTGGTCTTCCCCTGCCTCGCGCCTCTATCGAGCCGCGCGAGGGCTGCCGAGGAGATCAGGCCGATTCCGGCCGCGGAAGCCGAAAAGCGGACCGCGCAGACGCGGGATTTCCTGCTGGACCGGATCGCGGAGCAGATCGACACGTACTGGCATGCCGGGAAGTGGGATGAGTGCATGAGGCTCCTCCGTCAGGATATCGAGATAGATCCGTCGGATACCGAGGCCTACACCGATCTTGGCTGGGTGCTCGCGAACCTGAACCGCGACGCAGAGGCCGTAGCCGTGTACGAGGCTGGCATCGCCGCGAACCCGAAGAGCTTCGATATCCCCCACCACTTTGGGATGTTCTACAGCCGGCGGAAGAAGTACGAGCAGGCCATCGAGCAATTCCGCGTGGCGATCAAGAATGGCGCGCCCCAGACGTGGCAGCACATGTTGCCAGACACTCTCGAGATCGTCGGCCGGAAACATGAGGCGCTCGATCAGTGGCGCGAGTTGCTGAAGCGCTTCCCGAATGACCCAATCGCCAAGCAGCACATCAAGGCGCTCGAGAGTGCCGTCGAGAAAGCACGGCCGGCCTGAGAGAGCGCGCTATAGAAAGTGGGAAGCCAGAGGGACTGAGTTGAGTCATATCGTCATCCTGGGCGGCGGGCCCGCGGGGTACGTGGCGGCGATCAGGGCGAGGCAGTTGGGAGCTGAGGTAACACTAGCCGAGATGGATGCGTTGGGCGGCACCTGCACCAATCGCGGCTGCATCCCCAGCAAGGCGATGCTGCGCTGCGCCGAAGTGGCGCGAGAAGCGCGAGAGATGGACCAGTTTGGCGTGGAAGTCGAGTTCAAGTCCGTGAACTGGACGAAGGTGCTTCAGCGCAAGGACCAGGTGGTTGACCAGTTGCGCAAGGGCGTCGTCGTTCATGGCAAGGGCCGACTGGTCGAGCCGCACGTGGCGGAGATCGAGACCGAGGGCGCGAAAGAGACCGTCAGAGGCGACAGCGTGCTGCTGGCGGTCGGCTCGACCCCCGCGAAGCTGCCACTGCCGGGATTCGATCTGCCCGGGGTGATGAACAGCGATCAGATTCTGAACATCCAGCGGATCCCGGAAAGCATCGCCATCATCGGCGCTGGGCCGATCGGCGTCGAATTCGCCGACGTGTTCAACTCGGTTGGCTCGAAGGTCACGATCATAGAGCTTCTCCCGCGGATGGTGCCGTTGGAAGATGAGGAGATCTCTTCCGAGCTGGCGCGCTCGTTCCGTCGGCGTCGGATCGACACCTTCCTGGACGCGAAGGTGCTGGGCGTGGTGGAGCGAGATGGTAAGCGAGTCGTGCAGTTCGAGGCCGATGGCCAGACGAAAGAGGTGGCGGTGGAAGTGGTCCTGTCAGCCGTCGGGCGCTGGCCGAACACCGAGGGCATCGGGCTGCCCGAAGCGGGCATCGAGATGAACCGGCGCGCGATCAGGGCGAACGCGCGTATGGAAACCAACGTGCCCGGAGTGTATGCAGCCGGCGATGCCACTGGCGGGATCCAGCTCGCCCATGTCGCCTTCCAGGAAGGCAAAGTCGCGATCGCGAACGCGCTCGGGCAGAGCAAAGAGATGGATTACCGCGCGATCCCGTCCGTGACCTACACGCACCCCGAGATCGGTTCCACTGGCCTGAGCGAGGCAAAGGCGAAGGAAAGCGGCATTGACGTGAAAGTGGGCCGGTGCTATTTCCGCGCCGCCGGTCGGGCCATCGCAGAGGGCCACCGTGAGGGCGTCGCGAAGATCGTGGTCGATGCTGCGACCAACAAGGTGATCGGTGGCCACGTCATCGGGCCAAGAGCGACGGACCTGATCCACGAGGTCGTGCTTGCGGTTCAGATGGGTCTGACCGCCGAGGACCTGGGCGAGATGGTGCACGGGCATCCCACCCTGAGCGAGCCGATCAAGGAGGCCACCGAGGATGCTCTGGGGATAGCGATACATAAATAGGCGGGGGGAGGCGGCTGCGCCGCCGCAGCTGGCGCGCCTCGACGCCGGAGCGTCGAGGCGGTTCGCAATGACAGTGAGGAGCGAGTCATATGGAGGAAGTGCTGCAATTGCTTGCGGGCGACGCGCGCCTTACCGCCGCGCAGATCGCTGAACGCGTCGGCCGGACTGAGGAAGAGGTCGCCAGGGCGATCCAGAGACTCGAGAAATCAGGAGTCATTCGGCGATACAAGACCGTGATCGACTGGGAGAAGGCCGGAACCGAGCGGGTGTATGGCTTCATCGAAGTCCGTGTATCTCCCGAACGGGGCGTCGGATTCGACGCAGTCGCCGAACGGATCATGCAGTTCCCGGAAGTGCACTCGCTCTATCTGATGTCCGGGACCTACGATCTGCTCGTCGTCGTCGAAGGCAAGGGCATGCGCGAGGTGGCGTTTTTCGTGGCAGAGAAGCTGGCTCCGCTGGACCATGTCCTGAGCACGGCGACGCATTTCGTGCTGAAATCGTACAAGGTCGATGGGGACGTGTTGGTCGAGCGCTCCGAAGTGAAACGCCTGCCGGTGACGCCGTAACATCCGCTGGTCGCCCTCAGTGACGCCGCGCACGGGCCGGGGAGTCTGATGGCCAAGACGAGATCACGGGTTTCACGACAACTACAGAGCCTCCCGCAATCGGGTATTCGCCGGTTCTTCGAGCTGGTGGAGAAGATGCCCGAGGCGATTTCCCTCGGCATCGGCGAGCCCGATTTCGTCACTCCGTGGCGCATCAGGGAAGCCGGCATCGTCTCCCTCGAGCGCGGGCATACCCAGTACACGCCCAACGCGGGCATTCAGGAGCTGCGCGCGGAGCTGTCGCGATACCTCGACCGCCGATTCGGGCTTTCGTACGATCCTCAGTGCGAGATCATGGTCACAGTCGGCGGCAGCGAGGCCATCGATATCGCGCTCCGCACGATCCTGGAACCCGGAGACGGTGTGCTGATTCCGCAGCCCTGCTTCGTCGCCTACCCGCCTTGCGCGATCATGGCCGGCGGTCGCGCGATCAGCGTCCCAACACGTGTCGAGCATGGCTTTCGCGTGCAGGTCGAAGACATGGCGGCGGCTTGCGACGATGGCGTGCGAGCGATCATCGTCTCCTATCCCAACAACCCCACCGGCGCAACGATGGACGACGAAGGCGCGCGGGCGCTGGTGGAGTTCGCGCGGGAGCGCGATCTGCTCATCTTGTCCGACGAGGTCTACGCGGAGCTGACCTACAACGGCGATCACGTGTCCATCGTCGCCCAACCCGGCGCGAGAGAGAATACGCTCCTGATCGGCGGCTTCTCGAAGGCGTGGGCGATGACGGGATGGCGGCTGGGGTTCGCCGCCGGGCCGGCGGATATCATCGGGGCCATGATCAAGCTGCACGCCTATACCGTGATGTGCTCGCCGACGACCGCACAGGAGGCCGCCGTTGAGGCGCTGCATGCCTGTGATAGAGAAGTCGGCGCCATGCGGCAGGAGTACAACCAGCGGCGTCGTGTGATCGTGAACCGGCTCAACGCCATGGGACTCGACTGCTTCGAGCCGAGGGGGGCGTTCTACGCGTTCCCGTCTATCGCGCGGGCAGGTCTGACGTCGGATGAGTTCGCAGAGCGGCTGCTGGCGGAAGAGCAGGTGGCGGTGGTGCCTGGTACTGCGTTCGGGGCCTGCGGAGAGGGGTTCGTGCGATGCTCGTACGCGACGTCTATGGAGCTGATCGAAGAAGCGATGGCGCGCATGGCGCGGTTTGTTGAGCGGGTGGTGGGGCGTCGGGACTGAAGGACCGACGCAACTGGCAAAGGTAAGACGGCCTTCGGTGGCAGGGGCAAGCCCCCGCCCAACGGATGACAGCATTGTGGAGATCATCGTCGCGGAGAATGCAGGGTTTTGTTTCGGGGTCAAGCGCGCGCTGGAAATCGTGGCGCGCGCCGCTGAAACGCACCCGCGGCCGGTGCACACGCTCGGGGCGCTGATCCACAATCCCCAGGAGATTGAGCGCCTGGAGGCCCTGGGTATCCACCGCGTCGAGTCCCTCGAAGACGCGCCCTCAGGCACGGTAGTGCTCTCCGCGCACGGCGTCGACCCGAAGGTTGAGCAGGAGGCTGCCGCGCGGGGGCTGGAGGTGATTGACGCTACCTGCCCGTTCGTGCGCCGGGCCCACGCGCACATACGCACACTGGCGGAAGAGGGCTACCACGTTGTCATTCTCGGCGACCCCGGGCATCGGGAGGTGGTGGGCCTCGCCGCTCGCGCCGGGGGACAAGCGGAGATCGTCACCAACGCGGTCGAGGCGAACGCGCTGCCCTTCCGTGACGAGTATGGCCTCGTGGTGCAGACGACGCAGCGTCCGGAGGCGCTGCGCGAGGTGGCAGGGGCGCTGGCGGAGCGCTGTCGCGAAATGCGTGTGTTCAACACCATCTGCGAAGCGACGGTCGGCCGGCAAGAGAGTGCGCGGCAGCTCGCGGAGCGCGTCGATGTGATGCTTGTCGTGGGCGGCCGGAACAGCGCCAACACCGCGCGATTGCGGGAGATCTGCGAGGCGACTGGCACGCCGACGCACCATATCGAGACGGCTGAGGAGCTGCAGGCGGACTGGCTCAGCGGAGCGCAGCGAGTAGGGGTGACGGCAGGCGCCTCCACACCGGAGTGGATTATCGAGCAGGTGGTGGGGCGGCTGCGCGCACTGGCGGGAACGCCGGAGCGATGAGAAGGCCGAGCCCCGCCCGGGTGGAGAGCGTGCAGCCGGAGAGCCCGGCCGCGAGAACCGGGATTGCGCCAGGCGACCGGGTTGTCACGGTCAATAGCCGCGCGCCGCGGGATTACATCGAGTACCGCTATCTCGCGGCCGAGCCGGAAGTGCGCCTGGTGGTGACCGACGTCGCGGGCCGGCGGCGGCGTGTGCTCATCGAGAAGCCCGTCGACGAAGATCTGGGCATCCGGTTCACGGAGGACGTGTTCGACGGGATCCGCACCTGCGGGAATAGGTGCGAATTCTGCTTCGTCGCGCAGCTTCCGAAGGGGCTGCGCCCGGCGCTCTATGTGCGAGACGACGACTACCGGCTCTCATTCCTGCATGGGAACTTCGTCACGCTGACGAACCTGACAGCGGCCGATCGCGCTCGTATCGTAAAGTATCATCTGTCGCCGCTGTACGTGTCGGTCCACGCGACGGAGCCGGAGGTGCGGACGCAGCTTTTCGGGCGGGAAACGCCGGACCCGCTGGCGGAGATGCGATGGCTGAGCGCACGGGGCATTGAGTTCCATGCGCAGCTCGTGGTATGCCGTGGAGCGAACGACGGCGCGCACCTGGAGCGGACGGTGCGCGATCTCGCCGCGCTGCACCCCGGCGTGACGTCCGTTGGCGTCGTGCCGGTGGGGCTGACCAGGCACCGCGACGCTTCGCTGGAGGTACGGCGGGTAAAGCCGCCGCAAGCCAGGCGCCTGGTGGAGCGGGTGCACGAGTGGCAGCGCGAGTTCCAGGCGTCGCTGGGAACGAGGCTCGTGTTCGCGGCAGATGAGCTGTATCTGCTCGCCCACGAGGCGATCCCTCGGAGGGAGGCGTACGAGGGATTCTGGCAGCTTGGCAATGGCATCGGCGGTGTCCGACGGTTCATGGACGAGCTGGGCCGCGTTCGGCCGGTGAAGGTGAAGAGGCCGCTGCGCGCCGCCCTCGTGACTGGCAGGGCCACGGAGGAGTTTGTGCGAATACTCGCTGCGCACCTGGAACTAGGGAGCCGGCTTCGCGCCACCGCGGTTGGCGTCCCG
The DNA here is from genome assembly GCA_050010895.1 of Armatimonadota bacterium. Lineage (GTDB taxonomy): Bacteria > Armatimonadota > Hebobacteria > Hebobacterales > Hebobacteraceae > JBEKKD01. The sequence goes on along the minus strand of JBEKKD010000072.1, from coordinate 7,640 downwards.
AATGCGCTGTTCGGCCGACTGGTGACAGTGGCAGGGCTGCTTGCCGGACGAGACATTGCGCGCGCTGTGGGCCGGCAGCGCTATGACGTGGTTGTCGTGCCCGCATTGGCGGTGCGGGAAAGCGAAGGATTCATAGACGGCATGGCCCTCTCGGAGCTTGAACGGGCAGTGGGAGCGCCGGTCGTCACGGCGGGATCGCCGCTGGAGGCGGCGCGCGCTCTACGCGCGTTTGCGCGAAGCAGGAGGCTGTCTTGAGCGAGAAAAGGGATCGCGGCGTTGTCGCCATAGTTGGACGGCCAAACGTGGGCAAGTCCACGCTCTTCAATCGGCTGGCCGGTGAGCGCATCGCGATCGAGGAGCCGACGCCGGGGATCACCCGGGATCGCATCTACGCGGACTGCGAGTGGGAGAGCAAGCGGTTCACGCTGATCGACACCGGCGGGCTGCAGACCGCGGGCGACCATCTGCACACCGAGGTCGTGCGCCAGGTCCAGTTCGCGATCGAGGAAGCCGACGTCATCATCTTCGTCGTCGATGGAAAGGATGGCCCCGCGCCGTTCGACGATGAGATCGGGGAGATGCTGCGGAAGACCGGTAAGCCCGTGATCGTGGCCGTGAACAAGATCGACAGCAAGAAGCGTGAAGATGGCATCGCGGACTTCTATCGCCTCGCGCTCGGCGAAGTCGTCGGGGTTTCCGCCGCCCATGGCCTCGAGACCGATGTGCTGCTGGACCTCGTCGCCGAGCACCTGCCCGAGACCGAGCCCGCGCCGGAGGAAGAAGATACCATCCGGATCGCCATCGTGGGGCGCCCGAACGTGGGCAAGTCTTCGCTGCTGAACGCGATCATCGGGCGGGAGCGGACGGTCGTGGACGAAGCGCCTGGCACAACGCGGGACTCGATCGACACGCCGTTCGAATGGCAGGGGCGGCCGCTGATACTCATCGACACGGCCGGCATCAGGCGCAAGAGCCGGGTGGAGGAGGATTTCGAATACTACAGCGTGCTTCGGTCATTCGGCGCCATCGAACGCAGTGATGTCGCGCTGACGCTGATCGACGCGAGCGCGGGGCTGACCGATCAGGACAAGCGCATCGCCGGCCGCGCGCATGAGGAGGGGAAAGCGCAGGTTCTGGTAATCAGCAAATGGGACCTGCGCGTGCCCGAGGGCGCGGCCGAGCAATCGAACCACACGTTGATGCAGGATTTCGGCCGAGAGGTAAAGGCCTGGCTCCCGGAGATCGGGTACGCGCCGCTGGCCTTCGTCTCTTCGGTCACCGGACTCGGCCTCGAAGCCGTTCTCGAAGCCGCCGTGAACGCGGCAGAACAACACTCCTTCCGGTTCCAGACCGCCGAGCTGAACGCGATCTTCGAGGAAGCTACATGGGAGCGGCCGCTGTCGCGCAAGGGCAAGGCGTTCAAGGTATACTACGTCACGCAGGTCGGCACCAAGCCGCCGACGTTAGCGCTGTTCGTGAATGACCCGGAGCTGGCGCATTTCTCGCACATGAGGTACCTCGAGAATCAGATCAGGAAGCGCGTGCCGCTGGAGGGTACGCCGATCCGGTTCCTCCTGCGCCGCGCGCACCAACGGTATCGGCGCGCGAGGGCGTAACATGCGTATCGCGCTACTCCTCGTCGGCGCCTATCTCTTCGGGAGCATTCCGTTCGGCGTGATCGTCGGCCGCGCCTGGCGCGGCATCGACGTGCGCAAGTTCGGCAGCGGGAACATCGGGGCGTCCAATGTGCTGCGAGTTCTCGGGCCCGGGCCGGCGGCGGCGGTGTTCATCGGTGATCTGCTCAAGGGATACGCGCCAGTCGCGGCTGGCCGGATGCTCCTGGCGAAGTGGGGGACGCCGGAACTCGACCTGTGGCTGCTTCCGCTCGGCCTCGCGCCCACTGTCGGCCACAGCTTCTCCGTGTTCCTCAGATTCTCCGGTGGCCGCGCGGTAACCACGACCTGCGGCGTGCTGTTCGCACTGGCGTGGCCCGCGGCAGTGATCGGCCTTGCGATCTGGGGCCTCGTGATCGCGATAACCCGCTACATATCCGCCGCCTCGATCGTGGCTGCGATCTCCGTGCCGGTGTACATGCTCCTGTCGGGGAAGCGATGGGAATGGCTCGTGTTCTGGTCAGCCGTCGCGCTGCTTGTCATCCTGCGGCACATACCGAACATCAAGCGCCTGCTGGCCGGCACAGAAACGAAGATCGGGGAGCGCGTGGAGGTTGATACGAAGACCGGGATCCCGGGCGCGTAAGCGGGGCGCGTCCGGAGCGCTGTCGCCTGCCCACGTCTTCGGCGAAGGAGTGCAGCGGGCCAGGCTCGAGTCCGAGGGCGTGACGTTCAGACCGGACGGCTGCATAGACTTGGACAGGCACGTGTGGCTCATCGCCAGGAAGTAGCCCTGGGGCAGGAGCCGAACCCTCTCTCTACGAAGTAATCCGCCGGACATGAATGCAGGCATGGCAGATCGCGGTGAGATAGCGGTGGTTGGGGCGGGGAGTTGGGGCACCGCGCTCAGTCTGATATTGGGCAAAGCTGGGTGGCGGGTCCGTCTCTGGGCAAGGCGAGCCGAACTCGCCGCTGCCATACAGAACCAACGATGCAACCCGGACTATCTGTCTGACTTCGAGTTGCCGCGCGCTGTGGAGGCATCCACGGACCTTCGCGACTGCGTCGCGGGCGCGCGCATGATCGTGCTCGCTGTGCCATCGGATGGCGTGCGTGGGGTCTGCGCGCAACTGGCTGATTGCATCCAGGGCGAGCAGGGGGTTGTTTCAGCCGCCAAGGGGCTCGAGCATGAGACCGGACGCCGGCTGTCCGAGGTGATCGCGGAAGCACTGGGGCCTCATCACCAGAGGCAGATCGCGGTGCTGTCGGGCCCGAACCTCGCGCTCGAGGTCGCCGCGGAGGTTGCAAGCGCCAGTGTGGTCGCCTGTGATGATGCCGGGTTCGCGTCCGAGGCGCAGGCGGCTTTGAGCACGCCGCGATTCCGCGTGTACACAAATCGGGATGTGCTCGGCGTCGAGTTGGGCGGCGCGCTGAAGAACATCATCGCCATCGGCGCGGGCGCCAGCGACGGCCTGGGATTCGGTGACAACACGAAGGCTGCCCTGATGACGCGCGGCCTTGCGGAGATCACGCGGCTAGGAGTCGCGCTCGGGGCGCGCCGAGAAACCTTCCGCGGGCTATCGGGGATGGGCGATCTGATCGCAACCTGCGCCAGCCGGAAGAGCCGCAATTACCAGGTGGGCTACGCGGTGGCACAGGGAAGGAAGCTGGCGGATGTGCTCGCAGGCATGAGCCAGGTGGCCGAAGGAGTCGAGACGACTCGCGCCGCGCAGGCTCTCGCGGCGCGGGCCAACGTCGATATGCCGATCACCGCCGCAGTGCACTCGGTGCTGTTCGAAGGTGCCTTGGCCCTCCATGCCGTGAAGCAGTTGATGGCGCGGTCGTGGCGAGACGAGCTGGAATAGCGGGTCGCAGCCCACAGATTACCCAGGAGTGGTACTTGATGGAGTTCATGAAGGTCATCAGCGCGCTGGGCATCTCGGACGACGAGAACGTCTTACGCAAGGGATGGGATGAGACGCAGGCAGCCCTGCCGGCGGGCGGTGTCCCATTTCTGACGCCGCGCTTCGTCCGCGACGCCTGCCGTCAGATCGGTTTCCCGGACGAGGTCGCGGAGGCCAGCGTCGGCGTCGCCGAACGGGTTCGCGGCAGCGAGGCGCTGGTCGCTCTCGCCTGGCACTGCCACCGAGCGCTGTTCGCAAGCGACCACTACTGGTTTGACGACGTCAAGTCCTGGCCATCTCTCAGTAGCGCCCTCGACACCGACGCCAACGGGTTCTACTTGCTCGTCATCCTCTCTGGCGTAACCAAACTGCGTGAGGTGAACTCCGCGCATTCGGTGCCGGCCGAAGTGGAACGGGAGACGCTCGGGGACGTTGTGCGTTCGCTCTCGTGGCGCACGCGCCGCGACGCCTCGAGGCCGTGGGGGATGCACGCGCATGACGTCGCCTGGTTCGCCAACTTCCTCCGGGGCGATCTCTACCGACTGGGGCGCCTGCAGTTCCAGTTTGGGAAGTTCGACCAGGAGGCGCGGGCGTTCCGGCACACGTCTGGCGCTGTGCTCGCGCTGTCCGAGGACGGCATCCACTATGATTCCGATGGCCAGCAGACGGATGCCGACGGGGCTGGCACGTGGACCGCAGAACTGGCGATCGGCAGCGACGCCGTGGCGGGAAACCCGATCCTGCCGACCGGCGTGGCGCTGCCGAAGAAGGTCACTCTATCACTCGCTGAGTGGCGACAGGCGCTGGCGCCCCGCGACCCGATCCTCAACATCCACATGCCGGGCGGGAAGCCGCTGACGCACGCCGATTGCGGGGAATCCTTCAGGCGAGCCGTCGAGTTCTTCTCTCATCACTTCCCCGAGCGGCCATTTGTCGGCTTCTGCTGCTATTCGTGGCTCCTGGACGGGCAGCTCGAAGAGATGCTGCCGCCGGCCGCCAACATGGTCCGCTTCCAGAGGGACGTATACTTGCTGCCAACCGACATGGACAGCGCAGAGCTGTTCCGCTCCGTGCTGCATCAGCGCGAGGTCGACACAACCACTGCGCCGAGAGGTACCGCTCTCCAGCGAGCGATCGTGGCGCGACTGGAGAAGGGAGAGAAGCTGAAGCCGCGGGCAGGAGGATGCTTCCTGCTCCCGGATGACCTGAATTGGGGCGCTGAAGTCTACCGCAGCCAACATCTCGAGCAGTTCCTGCGCTGAACGGCACTGATACCATGGAATTACAGCACGTCATCCGCGATCTCGGCCTGACCGAGGGGACGAAGACGCTCGAGCCTGACTGGGAAGAGTCGCAGCAGTCCATGACCGAGGGCGATCTGCTTTTCCTCGCCCCGAGCTTCGCCGCCGGCGCCTGCCGGGAGATCCACCTTTCCGACGACATTGGGCGCGGCGCAGCCGCTCTTTGCCCCCGCATCGCGGCCCGGCCTGCGCTCAAAGCATTGGCCTGGCATTTTCACCACTGCCTCTACGAAGCGGCAGGCCCGCCCTACTTGGACAACACCTGGGACGCCGTGAACTCGTGGCCCACGCTCAGAGAGGCACTGGGCGATGACGCCGGGATGTTCTACCTGATCGTCCTTCTCTCAGGCCTTCCACGGATGAGGCAGGTGCACGAGTCGCACTCGGTTCCCCTGGATATCGTGAAAGATACCGTGCTGGACGTGAAGCTCTGGCTGGAAGAAGAGAAGCAGCACGGCGCGTTTCCGGGGTGGGGTCTCACGCCCCACAACATGGCATGGCTCCTCAACCACTTCCGCGGGATCCTCTATCGTATCGGCCGCCTTCAGTATCAGTTCGCCACCTTCTATCCGAGGCTCAGGGCATTCCGACACATCGAGTCGGGTGCTGTGCTGGCGCTGTCGGAGGATGGGGTTACGTACACTCGCGAGGGGCAGCTGGCGCGCGGGGCAGGGGAGAACGCCGACGGACGCTGGACGGCTCGGCTCGCGCTCACAGGCGACGCTGTGACCGGGTCTCCGCTCTTGCCGCAGGGAAGGGCGCTGAACCGGGCTGTCTGCCTGCAGGCATCCGAGTGGCGGCAGGTGCTGGGACCGGGCGACCCGACGCTGAACCTGCATATCCCTGCAGGCAGTCCGATGTCGCACGAAGAGTGCGGGGAGTCTTTCCGGAAAGCGATCGAGTTCTTTCCGAAGCACTTCCCCGATCGTCCCTACGCGGCCTTCGTGTGCGGCTCATGGCTACTCAACGGCGAGTTGCAGGAGTTCCTTCCCTCAACCTCCAACTTGGTGCGCTTTCAGAAGGAGCTCTACCTGTTCTCCATAGGGCTGAACCGCGAGAGCATTTTCTGGAGAGTCTTTGGCGGAGTGCCCGAGGATCTCAGCACAGCGCCGAGGGACACAGCCTTGCGGCGGGCGATTCTGGACCGCGCCTCGTCCGGCGAGCCGTTCAGACCGACCGCGGGCGGGTGTATCCTTTTTCCCGAGGACCTGAATTGGGGCGGGCAGGTCTATCTTCGCCAGGACCTGTCGCGGTGGATCGGGTAAGGACGGCAGTCTACGCCGGAGCGAGTTCCCTCGCCGCGAACTGCTGAAGGATTTTGGTGATCTGAGAGAGGCTGAAAGGCTTGCAGAGGCAGGCCGACGCGCCGCTCCGAAGAGACTCCTCGACGATGTCGTTTGCGGCGTAGCCCGTGATCATCACATAGGTGGTGTTCGGATGCAGCTCGTGCAGCCTCTTCAGCGCCTCCAGGCCGCCCATGCCTGGCATGCGGATGTCCATGAAGGCGAGGTCGAAGGACTGGTTTGTGGCGATCTGAACCGCCGTCGCTCCGTCCTGGCAGGCGGTGACCCGGTGGCCGAAGCGGGACAGCACGTCCTGCAAGAGTAGGCAAATGCTCTGTTCGTCGTCGACGATGAGAACGTCGAGTGGTCTGTTGTCCACGTCACTGCCCTCAGTTGGCGCCGGAAGCCGGCGCGTACTCGTACCGGTGTCTCACAGGCTCGCGCCCCATCGTGCTGTGGGAGCCACATGGCGCGCCGTGAGCGCCGATTCCGCTTGGAGGCGGCATCTGTGTCACTGCTCTAGGTTATTCCATACTCGCCCGCGCGCCGACAGAAGGACTGGGGCTCAGGAACGTTGAAAAAGCCCCTCGGTGGTAGGGGTGAAGAGGAGCCGGTATGCCGAATCGTGGCCGTGCGCTTACATATGTCGTCATAGCCGTGGTCGGGCTTGGGCTGATCGGGTGGCTGACTGCGCGTTACATGGTCAAGCGTCAGCTCATCAGCGATCTTAGCAGCAACGACCTCCAGAGCGTGCGAGTGCCCGCCGCCCGCGCGTTGCTCGACATGGAGAAGCTGGAGGACGCGCTGCCGGCCCAGCCGATCATCATTCGCAGCAAGACCGCTCAGGCCCTCGGGGAAATCGGCACCGACAAGGCCATTGGCTTGCTCGGCGTGATACTGAAGGATCAGGAAGAAGCGCCTCGGCGGTGGGCTCGCGAGGCGCTGGTCAAACAGGGGCCAAAGGCGATCTCGACGCTCATGAAAGGCCTCTCCGCCACCGGCGGCACACTCGAGGAGTCGGTGAAGGGGCTGCAGGAGATAGGCTCCGTGGCGGCGCCGGAAATGCGCGTGCTTCTCTCCGATCGCGGCAGCTATAAGGGCGCTTCACAGTCTCTCGCCGGGATGAGCGGGCCGGGGCTGGACGCCCTCCTGTTCACGACCTACAACCCGGACGCAGACGTGAGAAAGCAGGCCCTCGCCGACCTCGCAGCCTTGGCGCCAAAGAGCAAGCTGTCCCCGGCGGACACCCAGCGGGTCGTCGTGGTCGCACTGCGAAATCTCGATAAGAAGCTCTCGCCCGCCGCCGGGATAGCCGCGCTAGGCCTGCTGGGCGACAGAACGGTAGTGCCCCAGATCATTCCATTCTTACAGAAGGACGAGCGTTCCGATGCGGCGGTAGCCCTCGGGCTGCTGGGCGATCCACGCGGAGTCGAGCCGATCCTTGCGACAATGAGCCGAACGGACAAGGCCTACCGGGAAGTGGCGATCGTCGCTCTCCGCCGCATCGTCAACAAGTCCGGCGCGGCCGCCTACGGGCCC
>JBEKKD010000071.1:0-12496 GCA_050010895.1 Armatimonadota bacterium | reverse complement strand
GTCCCGAGGCCGACGCTATAGCCAACCTGGATGTTGGCCCAGAAGTAGGCCAGCATTCCGAGGGCGGTGACGCCGACCATCACCCAGGCGAGCCGGTTGCGCTGAAGGCCAGGACGCTCGGCCATCCGCAGGGCCTCGAGCTGCACTGGCGTGGGATTGAGCCCTTGATCGAGCATGTACGGGCGCACCAGAGCCAGCATCCCGAGGGTGCGCGCTCCCAGCGCGCGGGTGCCCGGAAACTCGGTGAGGGCGAACTCCGGCATGACCCCTGACATGCCGTGGTATGGCGGCCCGAGATGGGCCCGCATGCGCCCCATCACCAACCCCATGAGGAAGTAGAGACCCAGAAAGACCGGTATCACCGTATTGCTCATCCCGGCGCGAGCGAAGAACCACCAGAGGAATCCCAGGCCGCCAATGGCACCGAGGGTGGCAGTGCGATAGCTGAACACCTCGTCACTGTCGTCGGCACGCGAGTGCAGCCCGACGGCCTTGCGGAAAACCTGGAGCAAGTAGCGCCGATCGAGCCACAGGACGAATCCGATGACCCCGAGATAGCTCCCTATCGTCTGCTGGTCGCCATAGGGGAAGCCTTCGTAGGGGCTCACCATCCACCCCATCAGCCGGGCCAGCACATACTCGGCGCGCCAGGCGATGTTGAACACGACCAGAGAGAAGGCGAGGTCCACCGGCATCAGGTAGGAGAGGCCGACATACCACGGCTCCCAACTGAGCCAGGCGCCCCGCAGGCCATCCCAGGGGAAGCGGTTTGCGATGTAGGGGTCCAAATTGACCACGAGGGGAATGGCGGGAACCGCGGGCAGGAAGCCGGAGAGGGAGTTCATGATGAGAACAGAGGCGGCGCCCGCAGCGCCGACCCAGAAGAGGCCGCTTCGGAACAACCGGGTCTGGGGGTCGGTCATGCTCAGGGGCAGCACGGTCATCGGGAACGGGAGTCGTTCTTCCTGGGACCAGCGGCGGTGAACGATCACGTTGAGACAGAGGGACACCCAGAGCATGGCGGTCAGCCAGGCCGTCCACCAGAGGGCGGGTTGGGCCCAGGCGAGCAGCACCTCGCGCTGATAAGGGTTGGTCCGACCGATGTAGAAGCCTTCGAGCGCATGGTGGTTGGTAACGATCAGCCAGGGGGGAAGGTTTGGCCACATCATCGCCTGCCAGTCGTTGCCTGCGCTGGCGTTCCAGACCGGCCAGGTAATGGACGGGGCCAGGGCGGCGCCCCAATCGGTTGTGGTGGCACACAGGCACGTGCTGAGTGCCAGGGCCACATAGACCGTGATAAGCTCCCCGGGAGCGAAGGCCCACCTGGGCGCAAGGCGCTTCAGCTCCAGATTGACTATAGCCAGAACGAATAGCCCGCATACGGCGGGGGTGGTCATCGAGCCGCCGAAGGCCCCCGAGCCCAAGAGCCAGTTGCCGGAGACGAGGAAAGCGACGTTCAGCGGCACGAAGAGAAGCACCATGAGCAGACATCGGGCGCCGATGCCGGCGCTGGGGCCGGTGGGTCCTGAAGCGGATTGTCTGGGCGCCGCTGTCATTCGATTGCCTGCACGCTGGCTCGGCTGACGGTGCTCACACTCACTGCTGGCGATGCCGCGTCGTTCAGTAGGCGGTCAGCAGTTCCGGGTGCGCAAGCGCTAGGCCGAGCTTCCGCTCCATGCTGCCGACCAGCTCCCTCTCGCAGACCAGTGCCAGCGCGGTTGCCCGGTCGGCATCGAGCGCGAGGTCGATCCGATGTCCGGGGCTCGGCGCCACCACCTCGAACGTCTTCCAGTCTCCGTTCTCGAAGCCGCCGAAGCAGACAACGGGATCCTGCCACTCCCGCTGCGCGATCAGAGAGATCCTCCCGGCCGCAAAGGGCGCCAGCAGCAGCGCGCGGCTCTCCCTGATATCGGCTCCGTCCAGGGAGAGCACCCCGGCCATGGCATCCCCTTCGACGACTGGAACCCCGTCCACATCCGAGTAGCCGCCGGTAAGGAGGGAGACCAGGCGGCCGCCCTGCGCCACCGCCGCGAGCGCCGGGTAGCGGTAGCGCTGCCGAAAGGAAACCGAACCAGCGGCCGTCGGCACCCGCAGCATGAGGCAGCCCTCATGCTTCGCGGTCGGGAAGACCACATGCACCTTGCCGCCGGCCTCGGTGGCCTGCGCCATCACGTATATATCGGACTGGTTCGGGGTCACCGCAAGCGGCTCGACCGGAGCCTTCGCTGCCTCGAGAGCGTAGCCATAGAGCGAGCCCAGTAGCTGCCGGTCCTCTTCATCGGCGCTGAGTTCGGGAGCATCCGTGACGTAGATGACCGCGCCCTTGCCGAGTCGATTCCGCAGCACCAACGGGGTGCCATCCTCACATGCCAGCAGCACCGTGGCGTTCTCCGCTCTCACCACCACCGCTGGGCGGACGGTGTAGGTGGCGCCGTCCGGCATCCGCACTCGCCGCTCCGGCGTCAGGTCCCGAGCGACCCCTTGCATGGGCTCGTCAACGACTTCGACCCCGGCCAGCTTCTCCAGTCGACGCCCGCCCACTGGACGCCTCAGCAGGTCGTAGTTGACGTGCCCGGTGAGGATCAGGATCCCGCCGTTCTCCACCCAAGCGACCAGACGGCTGTAGTCCTCCTCGCGGACGGCGAGGGGGGCTGAGTAGAGCATCACCCGCGTCGCCTCGGGCACCTCGTCCAGGTGCCAGTCGTCCACCACGTTGAAGTCGTAGTGCAGGCCCATGAGGGCATCGATCGCCCTCCACCGGTAGGCGGCCTCGCAGTTGACAACCGGCTCGAACAGCCAGAACGTCTCCGGACCTTGGCCGTTATTGCCCAGGCGGAGACAGTCGCCCAGCAGCAAGGAGAGCGCCGGCGGCTCGTACTTGGGTGCGAAGAAGCGCCAGATCAGGCTCAGATTCCGGTGCCAGAAGGCGATGTCTTTGGGCACGGGCATGTTCGGGTAGAAGATGCCCCAGGGGAAGCCCTGGGTGTCGTCATCGCGGAGGCACCAGTTCTGGATCTTGTACGCCCCCAGGCCCAGTCCGTAGGCGGCCACGGCCATGAAGAGCTGCTGTAGCTGCTCCTGGCTGCGCCTGACATGGTAGTACTCGGCGCCGTTGTCCAGATCGAAGGCCGGGTGCGTCATCGCTCCATACTCACCCAAGGAGACCCCCTTCCCGCGGTAGCGCAGGTCGTTATAGCGGAGGGTCCAGGGGAGTGTGTCGACGTCGGCCTCCGGGCTGTCGAAGGCCTCGGTGCCGTGGAGGTCGTGGCCGTCAATGGCGAGCCGGGGATCAATGTTGTTGTTGTTGGGCAGGTGGTAGTACTCGGAGATGATTGGGTGGGCAGGGTCCTGCCGACGGATGCTGGCAACGTGATGGCCTATCCACCGATTCATGAGGTAGACGTTGAACGCTTGCCGGTCGATCTCGCGGGGATCGTCCCAGGCTCCGCTGTTGGGGGGCGGAAAAGCTAGAGAGCCGGGCTCGCCGTACACCCGGTCTCCACCCCAGGCCTCCGCCAGGCCTTCGCGCGACCGATATCGCTCCAGCAGCCACTGGTTCCACAGCTTCTCCAGTGCCGGCAGGTCGCGGTACTCCAGTGAGAAGTCGCCGTTGGGATACCAGATCAACGCCGGCACATCCCCCAGCTCGCTCGCGCATTGGGCGCTCCACCGACCTTGGGCTTCGAGTTCCTCCTGTGAGATGGCGACATTGGCGCCCACATGGAGGCCTGGCATGAACACCAGGTTGAGTTGCTCGGTCACCTGGGTCATAGCGTCGAACGCCCTCCGGTCGGTTTCCCCGAGCGTATGGTCGCGGCGGTCGTACTGCAAGTTCTCATTCAGGTTCAGACCGTAGTCCCTCGCCGCGCTCAAGGACTCGAGCCATCGGCCGGGCCCCATGCTGGGTGGGCGGTAGTCGGAGGCATAGCTGTCGCTTCCGAACAGGAAGAGCGACCGGTCGCCATAGCGCAGGTAGTTGCCGTCGCGCGTCAGAGCTGCGGCTGCGTGGCGCAGCCGGCGGTCCGCTACCACGATGCCCTTACTCGCCATGTCGGTCTGCTCGCCGCCCGAGACCAGTCGGAACCGGAGACCGAAGACGCCGCCTCGGCCGGTTTCAACAGGTATCTCGAACTGCGCGTTGGTGTCCCTGCCGGCGCCCAGGCTGATCGGGCACGTCCTGCGCACCAGTTGCTCGCCCTCGGGACTTACCAGGCCCGCCTCCAGCTCTCCCTGGAACGCGCGCGCGCCGAAGTTCCTCACCGGGATTTGGACATTTACGGACTCACCCGGCTCGTAGTAGTGGTACTGCGGCTGGGGGAAGCCCAGACTGACGCCTCGGAGCATGTGCTTCGCCAGGCGGACGAAGCCCTGCGAGAAACCGGGGACGGAGAGCAGGTCGACGGTGCTGACCCCAAAGCAGGCCCAGATGGAGCCTGCGTAGTAGCCGGCGTAGTTATACATGATCGCGCCCGCGGGCCCGCGCACCCGGCCGTAGCGGTCGTAGCCCAGGAGCAGCGGGGCCCATCGGCTGTTGTCGTGTCCCACGATCCCGGCGGCCGCCCACCCCTCGACGTCGCCTTCGAAGTCGATACCCTCGAAGAGCCTCTGCTCCGGTGCGCTCTGGAGGCGACGGACTCGCGCGAGCTGGTAGTCCGCGTCGAAGATACCGATCTGATCGGGGCGAAACCCGATCGGCTCGGCCGGAACGCCGGTGGAGGTGTTCATCACCCTGTACGGCAGCGCGTGCTCGGTCACGTCGACCAGGTGGATGGCGTCGAACCATGCGCGCCCGCGGGCCCGCCGCAAACCACACTTTACCATCACCACGGCGCCCTCGTCGGGACACGTCTCCTCGAAGCCTCGCGTCCAGGGGTGATTCACGTCGCGCCAGGCATGGTTGCCTTTGAGCTGGCACACATCGCGGGTCGCGAGCAGACGGCCATCCGCGCTATAGACCTCGATGGTCACAAAGGCGTAGGCGCCGCTCACCTCCGAGGTCTTGATCTTTCCCTTGAGCCGGTAGGTGTGTCCCGGCTGCACGGGGACGCGGAGATACCACTTGCGCTCATCGACCTTGCCCCTTCGGAGTTCCTCCGCGCTCACCCGCACCTCTGCACACCGCGCGCCCTCCACTGCGCCCTGCCCGGTAACGGTGCACTCTTCATCGTCGCGATGCCACCGACCGTCGCCGCTCTCGCCCCCGATCGGCGCCTCACCGGCTTGCTCGAATCCGCCGTCGGGCAGCAGGTTGCTCTCCCAGGAGAGCGCGGACTTGCGCTCCTCCTCGCGCGCGGCCAGCCACGATCGCCACTCCCCGCCCTCTCGCGTCAGCAGATTGTTGAACGCATATCCCCCGAGACTCACGAGGTGTCCCCCCGTGTGGAGGAACTCGACGACAGCTTCCCGTGCCGCCTCGGGGAAGCTGGCCCCGTAGGGAAGCACCAGTAGGTCCGCCTCCCCTGTGTTCAGCCGCGCCGGGTCTGCCAACTCATCGGCGGCCAGGAAGAAGGTCGCCACACCTGCCTCTCCCAGCAGTGTCGCAATCTTTTCGGGATCGGAGGCGGCGCCCGCGACCGGGAACCCCGGCTCTCGGAAGATCGCCACCCGCCCACCGCGCTCTGTCCTGTGAGATGCCACCTCTACTACCTCTTCGTAGCGCTGTGCTCGACGGCCTTGTACCAGAGTCCACCTATCAGTGCAGGCCACACCTTCGGCCTGGTAGAACCCGAAGCGGAGCGAGATGAACGCGACTCCGGGCGCCACCACGAACGTATGCTCGTACCGCCTCCGCAGCGTGGGCTTGCGCAGGGTGACGAAGTCCGCATAGGTGACCAGGTCACCGTACTCGGAGAGCTGGTATACCGCCGCGAAGAAGAACCCCTGCCCTGTGATCTCCTCGACCCAGAGGTCGGCCGCGCAGGACATGATGGTGCCTGGCGCGGGCGCGCGCATCTCTTGCTCACCCGTGCCCCTGCCCGTCAGGCGCAGCCATGTCTCACCGCCTGCCTGCTCTACCAGGCTTCCCCCGGAAACGCTCCACCCCCGAAGTGAGGCGAAATCCCCGTCACGAACGAGATTCGCCGGCTGAGCTGACGCGGCCCTCGCGCAGACGAGGACGGCGAGGGTCGCGACGAGTGCCAACGACCTCCGCACCTCCACTGAGGTCCTCGACGCTCCCCGAAATGCGCCACCGCGACCTGCCACAATGCCCCGTAGTGTTCCGGAAGTGATCTGGAGGCTTCTTCGGCAGGCGCAGAGCAGGACCTGTCCTCTCGCGTGGTTCGCTGATCATGTTTCGGATGGCCTGGGCGTCGGCAAGGTCTGCCATGATGAGCCCAGAAGGCCACGTCAGGCGCGCAGCCGCGGCGCCAGATGATGAGGCAGCGACAGGTATCCGTGACCGGGCAACTCCCACGCAGATACCAGGATCTTCGCTCTTGGAACGCTCTGGGAGGCGAATGAGTTCCCGGATAGCGCGAGGTTCAGCTTCGCGCCTGCCGAAGACATCTCTGACTGGGTTTCAGTGTACGATGGAGTGTAACCACCCGGGCTGGCACGGGCGATAATGCCGGCAGATGAGGGAGTGCGCGATGGAAGAGGTCATCCGATTCACACTCAATGGGAAGCCCACGACGCTGACCGTGGACAGCGACCGGATGCTTCTCTGGGTGCTGCGTACCAATCTCGGACTGACGGGGGCGAAGTATGGGTGCGGTGCAGGGCTCTGCGGGACCTGCACAGTCCTGGTTGACGACAAGGCCGTTCGGTCCTGCGCGCTTCCGGTGAAGCAGGTGCAGGGCACGCGCGTGACGACCATTGAGGGGCTGGGAGAGAACGGCACGCTTCATCCCCTGCAGAAGGCGTTCATGGAGAGCGACGCCCTCCAGTGTGGCTACTGCACTCCCGGCATGATCCTGTCAGCGTACAGCCTGCTTCGGGCGAACCCTCGTCCCTCCTATTCGGAGATCGTCGCGGGGATGGAGGGAAACCTCTGCCGGTGCGGGGCGCACAAGCGCATCATCGAAGCCATCCAGACGGCAGCGAAAGAAATGGCGGGAGGGTCCTGAGATGAGTGATGACAAGTACCTGGCGATGGATGCCACGGGCGAGGGACCTGGCATTCTGCTGACCCGGCGCGATGTGCTCAAACTGCTGGGCAGCGGAGTCATTATCCTTTTCGGCGGCGACCTCCTCGCGGGGCAGAGAGGACGCCCCGGGCAGAGCCTGCCGGTGGACTTCAACGCGTTCCTGCGCGTTGGGGAAGATGGCACGGTGACGTGCTTCACCGGGAAGATCGAGATGGGACAGGGGATCGTCACCTCCCTCGCCCAGATGCTCGCCGACGAGCTGGACATCCCGCTCGACTCCGTGAAGATGGTGATGGGCGATACCGACCTGTGTCCCTGGGATGGCGGTACGCATGGCTCCATGACGACGCGGGGATTTGGCCCTCCGCTGAGAGCGGCCGGAGCGCAGGCCAGGCGAGTGCTGTTGGAGTTGGCAGCGGAGCAGCTTGGGACGCCGGTTGAGCAGTTGGCGGTCGAGAATGGGGTGGTGTTCGATGAGAAGAGCAAGAGTAGACGAGTTTCGTACGCTGAGCTTGCGAAAGGCAAGCGCATCGAGAGGCATCTGGAGGCGCCCCCGCCCATCAAGACGCCGGCGGAGTTGAAGGTGATCGGCAAGCCCACTAGGCGGCGAGACGCGCTGGCGAAGGTGACCGGCGCGGCGAAATTCGCCGGTGACATGCGGCCCGTCGGGATGCTCTACGCGAAGATCCTGAGGCCGCCGGCGCACGGGGCGAAGCTGAGAAGCGTCGATGTGTCGGGCGCGAACGAGGTCAAGGGCGCTCAGGTGGTGAGAGATGGGGACCTGGTCGCGGTGCTGCACGAGCGCCCCGACGAGGCCGAGCGGGCGCTCTCGAAGATCAAGACGGAGTTCGAGACGCCCCAATCCGATCTCGATGACAGCACTATCTTCGAGCATCTGCTGAAGGTGGCTTCTGAGGGAGAGGATGTATCGCGGGGAGGCGATCTCAAGGGGGGTGAGGCCCGCGCGACCGGGGTGATCGAGAACACCTACCTCAATAGCTATGTGGCGCACGCGCCCATCGAGCCGCATACCGCGGTGGTCCAGATCGAGGGCACCAAGGTGACCGTCTGGGCCTCCACCCAGGATCCTTTCAGGGCCAAGGACGAGGTCGCGGAAGCGCTGGGCTGTCCACCGGAGAACGTCCGAGTGATCGCGCCCTTCCTCGGCGGCGGGTTCGGTGGCAAGGGCAGAAACCTGCAGGTGGTGGCGGCGGCACGGCTCGCCAAGATGGCTGGAAGACCGGTGCAGGTTGCCTGGACCAGGTCCGAGGAGTTTTTCGACGATAGCTTCCGGCCCGCGGCTGTGGTCAAAATCAGATCCGGCGTCACGAGCGGCGGGAGCATTGCTTTCTGGGACTACCATGTTTACTTCGCTGGGACACGTGGCTCGGAGCACTTCTACGACATCACCGATTACGCCACGGTCGCCCACGGATCGTCTGAGGGCGGTCCCCAGGCGCATCCGTTTGCCACGGGAGCCTGGCGCGCGCCGGGCAACAATACCAACACATTCGCCCGAGAATCGCAGATCGACATCATGGCTGCGAGCGCCGGCATCGATCCGGTGGAGTTTCGACTGAAGCACCTGCACGATCAGAAGATGCAGGGAGTGTTGACAGCCGCTGCCGAGAGATTCGGATGGACACCGGCGAAGCCGCCCAGCGGCCGGGGCTACGGCGTCGCCCTGGGCATTGATTCGGGGACGTGCGTGGCCACGATGGTTGAGGTCGAAGTGAACAAGGGGACGGGCGCCGTTCAGGTCAAGCGGGCCGTGTGCGTGCAGAACATGGGATTGGTGATCAACCCCGAAGGGGCGAAGATCCAGATGGAGGGGTGTGTCACCATGGGGCTGGGCTATGCCCTGACGGAGGAGATTCACTTCAAGGGTGGAGACATCCTCGACCGCAACTTCGATACCTATCAGATCCCGCGCTTCTCATGGCTGCCGCAGATAGAGACGGTGTTGATCGAAGACAAGAACTCCGCTCCGCAGGGCGGAGGCGAGCCGGCTATCATCACCGTGGGCGGCGCAGTCGCCAATGCCATCTGTGATGCCACAGGCAAGCGGCTGCTCCAACTGCCCATGACCCCCAAGAGGATCGAAGAAGAACTGAAGAAACGGTGAGCCCTGGAGTCGTGGTCAGATGAACGTGTGGTCGTTAAGTGGGCTTGGGACGGCGCCTGAGGGGCTCAGACGGGCTCCGGCCCCCAAGGGTGGCGGGGCGACCGCGCGCGTGACGATGACGATGGGACGTGGATGAGTCATCGAGGCATCTGGGGGGTTGGAAGAGGGTCGCGAACACGCGGTGAGACGCGCCGGAGCGCGAGGTGACACCGACCGCGGTGGGCAGAGGAGTCAGGCGGCGAGTCGATACGCGGTGATCCGGGTGTCGGGGAAGACGCGTCGCTCCAGGTTGGTGAGCAGTGTCTTGGTTGACGTCTCCGGCTGATCCCACCGTCCACCCCGACACCTCACTGCGGGGACCGCGCCCCCCCCAGCGTGGTAGGCCCGCGGTAGTCGCTGTAGTAGAGCGCGAAGTCGCGCAGCAGTCGGTCCAGGTGATCGAGTCCGCGGATGACGGGGAGGCGCCTGAGCCACTCGTACTTCGGGGTCAGGATGACGCGCTCGGCGCACGAATACATCCTCCACAAGAAGAGACGGCACCCGAAGGCGCCGCCCAAAGGTCCCATATGGTAGAATGGTCCTCGCCCGCGCACAAGCTCAGGAGCCGCTCAGGGGTGTCCCATCGCTATTTGACATCCGCAGGCTCCCGTGCTCGCAAGTAGGCGCCGGGGAAGAAGCGGCGCAGGACCCAGTGCCAGACGTCATCCACGAGGGTGAAGGTGACCGGGATGACGATCAGGGTGAGCAGTGTGGAGAGCGCCAGGCCGCCGATCACCGCGATCGCCATGGGCGAACGCGTTTCCGATCCCTGGCTCAGGGCAAGCGCGGTGGGCAGCATGCCGCCGATCATAGCGAAGGTGGTCATAAGGATGGGGCGGAGACGGGTCGGGCCTGCCTCCAGGAGGGCATCGTGCCGGTTCCTGCCGCGACCCATCAGGGTGTTCGTGTAGTCGATCAGCAGGATCGCGTTCTTCGTCACCAGCCCCATCAGCATGACGAGGCCGACCATCGCGACGATGCTCATGGAGTTGCCCGTCATCAGCAGCGCGAGCAGCGCTCCGGTCATCGCCTGCGGCAGCGTGAACATGATGACGAATGGCGTGAGGAAGGACTCGAAGAGAGCGCCCATCAGCATGTAGACCAGGATGATGGCCAGCAGCATGGAGGCGCCCATGTAGCCGAAGCTTTCCGTCATCATCTGGGTCGAGCCGCCCGTCCCAACCGTCGTTCCCGGGACGAGGGTGCTCTTCTTGAGGGCGGCGTCGAAGGCCTGGTTGATATTCCCGAGCTGCGCCCCGGTCGCCAGGTTGGCGGTCACGTAGATCACCCGCTGGCCGTTCTTCCGCTCGATCTTGGTGGGCGCGTAGTTGTAGTCCACCTTCGCCACGTCGCTCAGCCGGACGGGAGCGCCGTCTCTGGTGCCGATGATGAGGCCCTCCAGGTCCGAGGCCTGGCTGCGGCCGGCGAGCGCGTAGTGCACGCGGATCGGGTACTCGGTGCCGCTGTCCCGGAACTTCACGGTGTCGTCACCATCGATCGCTACGCGCGCGGAGGAGGCCACATCGACCAGCGTCATCCCCAACTCGGCCGCGCGCAGGCGGTCCACTATCACCCGCCGCTCCGGCAGCCTGGGCTTGTAGGAGATATCGACGTCGACCGTGCCGGGGACCTTCCGCATGACGTCGGCGGACCGGTTCGCCTCGGCCACGATGTCATCCATGTACTGGCCCTGCACCTCTTTGCTGAGGTTGTTGCTGGGGCCGCCTCCTGCGGAAGCGCTCACGCTAATCAGCTCCGCGCCCGGGATGCGCGCGGTCTGCTGCGCGATGGCGTCGACGATCTGCTGGATGCTGCGCCGGCGATGTCCCTTGTCCACAACCTTCCCGGAGATAGCGGCGTACTGGGGACCGCTATCGACGCCGCCGAGCACGCTGCTCGACCCCGACCCGATCGAGGATACGTAGTACCCGGTCTGCGACTCGGTGTGGTGGCGCAGCCAGGTGAACGGGTTGTACCAGGCCGCGTCCGAGACGCGGAACTGCACCGTCTTCACCTCCGGCACCCGGCTCACGATGGCCTCGATCTCCCGGACGACGTGGTCGGTGGCGAGCAGTGAGGAGCCGGGCGGCGTTCGCACGCTCACGCCGAAGTCCCCCTGATCGACGGCCGGGAAGAAGCCGAAGCCAAAGGGAAGCGAGACGGTCAGGGCGAGGAACGCCGTCAGCAGCCCGAACACCATGGCCACCTTCCGGCCGCCCCGGTTAACGGCCATCGCGGCGGCCGCCACTCCCAGCGCGACCAGAGCCACGGCCAGGCGCGGCGCTGCCGCGACTACCGCATGCAGGGGGAGCATGTGAGAGTTATGAGAGACAAAGACGTTGAAAGGCAATGGCGGCATCGCCATCGCGAGCACCACGAGCAGGGAGACGCCCCCGATTGCGATGGTCAGGAAGCGGTTCTGGAGGGACCACTCCAGGACGCCGCGGTAGCGCCGGTCCAGCCCCCGCAAGAATCGCTCCAGCCCCCCGAAGAGCCACCCGGCCAGCAGATCGAGGCGATCCTTCAGGTCGAGCGCTCCCTCCCGGCGGCGGCGGTGGAGCACCTCTTCGTCCGCCTCCCGCGCCTCCTCGGACTTCATCCACCGCGAGGCGAGCATGGGGGTGAGTGTGAAGGACATGAGCAGGGAGAAGCTGGTGGCCACCGCCACGGTGATCCCGAACTGGCGGAAGAACTCCCCCACGATGCCGCCCATGAAGGCGATTGGGAGGAAGACCACCACGTCCACCATGGTGATCGCGATGGCGGCCAACCCGATCTCGGAGCGGCCGTTCAAGGCGGCCTCCCGCAACCCCTCCCGGAGCCGCAGGTGCCGGGAGATGTTCTCCAGCACCACGATCGAATCATCCACCAGGATTCCGACCACCAACGACAGGGCGAGCAGGACCATCTGGTTCTGGGTGAATCCAAAGGCGCTGATCGGGATGTAGGTGGCGAACAGAGAGGTGGGGATCGCCACCGCCACGATGAACGTGGCACGCGCCGTGTGCAGGAAGAGGAAGACGATCAGGACGACGAGGAGGACGCCTTCCAGCAGGCTCGTGTTCACATCGTGGAGGGCTTGCTTGACGAAGGCGGACTGATCGCTCGAGATCACCGCGTGCACCCCAGTGGGCAGCACGGACTGCATCGCCGCCAGCTCCCCCTTGATGCCATCGGCCACCGCCACCGTGTTCGCGTCGGACTGCTTCTGGATGGAGAGCACCACGGTCGGTTGCCCGTTCAG
>JBEKKD010000070.1:0-12638 GCA_050010895.1 Armatimonadota bacterium | reverse complement strand
ACCGCTACTTCCCCAGCCTCGACGACGTGATTGCAGCCGTGGAGGCGCAGTTCAATCTCTGGGCATCTCCCAATGATATCCTGCGTAAACTATGCGTCATTACATAGGACGCTGTGTATAGAGAGGGCCTGTGGTACCCACCGGATGAGTTCCCTGATTGCGACCGCCGGAGAGACGACGGACTTGATGAGAAGGGGATTGTGCACTTCTCCGATTTCTACACCAGGCGAAATCTGGTTGCGCTCTGTCGGCTGTTCCACGCCATCAAGGAAGTGGCCCCCGCACACATGGCTGAGACTTGGTTTCTTGCCTTCACGTCCGCTCTCTGGCGGTCCTCGCGCAATGCCTATGTCAAGACCGACCAGCGACTTGTCAACCATGGCCACACCTACTGGGTCCCGGATGTCAATGGCGAAATCAACGTGTGGGACTACTTCGCTAAGCGCCGAGCGCCACAGGTCCGCAGAGGGCTGGAGTACATCGAGTCCGAGATCGACGGATTTGCTGAGCCCGCTAATGAATTCGAGGAGTTAGCGAACGGGAAGGGCTCGCACCTCCTGCTGTGCCGTTCCTCCGACGACCTACCCATCCCAGCGGGCAGCATCGACGTTGTGATCACAGATCCGCCGTTCGGTTCCAACGTCCAATACACTGAACTCAGCAACATCTGGTGGATATGGCGCGGCGAGGGCATCATTGAGAACGCCAAGGAAGCAGTGCAAACGCGGAACGCCGGCTTCCCTTCTGCAAAGGACAGCGACCACTACGAGGACATGCTCTATCGCATCTTCAAGGAGTGTCACCGCGTCCTCAAGCCGGGAGGCTGGATGGTGCTGACCTTCCACAACCGAGAGATCGGCGTCTGGATGACAATGCACCGCGCTGCCAATCGTGCCGGTTTCCAGCTCCCCACAGCCGAAGAAGACGCATCCCGCGGCATGCTCTACCAACCGCCCATCAGCGTCTACACCACCGTCCTGCACCAGCAGCCGGCTGGTGCCATGCTTGGCGACTTCATTCTGAGCTTCAAGCGTAGGGAACGGCCTGTCCTTATTGGGGATATACTAGAGGACCTGGACGCAGCCGAGCGAGGGCTACTCAAGGAGCACGTAGAGCAGCTGATAGCGTACCATGGAGGCGCAGACCTCAACACCCTGATGACGGGGCTGCTCCCATTCCTGCAGGAGCGCGGCCTACTACACAGGCTCGCACGGTTCAACTTCGAGGCATTTCTCTCGACGTACTTCAGCAAGCGACAGAACAAATGGTACACGGCGCAGCAGCTAGAGGGCCTGCCTCCTCGCGCCACACCCGTGTCCGATATGATCCCCGCCGAGATACTCGTTGAGCAGATCGTTTTCAGTATCCTCCACGAGAAGAAGGTCGCGACCCTGGATGAGATTCTGGAGGCGGTCTACGGCATGCTGGTGAATAGTCAGCGGCCGAACGCAGAGGCGGTGCACAATGTGCTCGCCCGACTGTGCCATGAGGCCCCAATTCCCGGGCAGAACAACAGGATGGGCTTCGCTCTGAAGGTTGCCGAACGGGAGCGTGGCAAGGTCAGGGCTGGAGCCGTGGAAGTCCAGAGGGGGCTGTACGGTGATGATGTTGTCGTCGGCCCGCAGACCCATAACCAGATCATCGGGCGGATAGTGCAGCGAGCGCAGTTCCTGGGTTACTCGGTGCACGCCGGGGAAACCGAGCAGCGCAAGTCTCGCGAGCTTGCCGCGGCGAGCGTGCCAATGGCCAGTAATGTTGAATTCGGCATTCCTGCGCGGGCGTTTAGCATCATCAAAGAAATCGATCTGCTTGTCCTGAAGGACAGGACCATCCAGGCGGCGTTCGAGGTCGCGACCACGATTGACACTGCGAACAAGGCGGTGAATGATCGCTACAGAAACCTGCTCGCCGCGCTGAATCCCGGGTTCCAGCTCCGCTGCTACCTCATCGTGAAGGACCGAGACTTTCGCCGTGCTGAACAGACGCTGTACACGCCAGCGAATGCGCAGGACGGGGTCGTCAGTCGGGTCATGATCATACCGACCAGCAGTCTGCTAGTGGACCGCATCGACGCCCTTATCGATCCGGCTCGGGGGTTATAGCCGCGCAATGGTTTCCTCCGTCCAGTTCACGACTGCGCCAGCCATCTAGGCCCATCCCTAATCGCCCTGATCGTCAGACGAGGACAGCGCTAAGAGAAAGCCGGGGCCACGCGCCTTTCTCCCCTCCTTCCCGGCATTCCGTGCACGCTGCTGGTACCACTGCCTGAGTTCGTCAGGGCGCAGTCCGCCCTTCTCGGACAGGGCCTGGCGCAGAGCACTTTCCAGCTTCCTCGCTCGGGGCTGCGGGTTCCACGTCACGATCCCCGTCAGCGGGTCGAGGCGGACCCTCCTCGTCTCCTGTTCCCCTGGGAACACCGTCTCTAGCTGCATATCGTCAACAGGGAGTGCCCATGTGGAGTTCATTAGATTGGGAAGATTGCCGTGGAATTCGTCGTAGAGGCCGAGTGCGGGTAGAATGTAGAAGACGCTTCCAAGTCCTAGCTGAGCCATGCTATGCAGTGCCGCGTGCTGATCCCGCTCCAGTGTGTACCGATATGGCACGACCCACTTCGCGGCCTTGAACTGTAGACCCAAACACCTGGCACCGTGCAGTCCCTCGAGGAAACTGTCGACACCCGTGATGCTCTCTTCCGTCTGATCCATCCCGTGGAGACAGGCCGTCGGAGAGCCCAGCTCGCTCCGTGCCATCTGCAGAATCTCGGCACAGATGTTGATCTCCAGGGTCTTCTCGTTAACCAGCGCTTGCTCATCACCCGGCATCTGATGGACTCCCTTGCTTCATATGTGGTGTTTTTCGCTGCCGTGTGTTAGATCTCCTCAATCAGCGCGGGTGCGTTCCGCAGGCAGATGCGGATGGCAGGCGGCAGAGCGGCATCTACGTGCGGGCCTGGGCGCACTGCCGGCTTCATTGGCAGGTGGCTACCGACCGCCTTCATCCTGTAGCCGCTCCTGCAGTGTCGTGACCCGCGTGCGCGAGCCGACCCGGTGGGTCGCGGTGGCGATCGCGCGCTTCGTTCCCACCATCACCAGCAGCTTGCGCGCCCGCGTGATGGCGGTGTAGAGCAGATCCCGGTAGAGCAGCATGTAGTGCTGGGTGTGCACCGGCAGTACCACGCAGGGGTACTCGCTGCCCTGGGCCTTGTGGACGGTGCTCGCGTAGGCCAGCACCAACTCGTCGAGCTCCCCGAAGTCATAGGTGACGCTCCGTTCATCGAAGCGCACCTCCACCTCCTGGTCCTCTTCGTCGATCGCGACGATACGCCCGATATCGCCGTTGAACACGTCCTTATCGTAGTCATTGATGATCTGCATCACCTTGTCGCCCACCCGGAAGGTCCAGCCAAAACGCTGCACTTCCCTGCCCGAGGGATTGAGGGCGGCCTGGAGCACCTGATTGAGGTTGCGCGCGCCCAGTTCCCCGCGCTGCATGGGCGTGAGCACCTGGATGTCTTCCAGTGGATCGAAGCCAAAGCGCTTGGGGATCTGCTCCTGGACCAGGCGTCTCACCCGCGCCACCGCCTCCACCGGCTCCGCCACCTCCAGAAAATGGAAATCGGTGCTCGTCGGTGCCCGCGTGGGGTCCCAGCGCGGCATCTGCCCCTGGTTGACCCGGTGGGCGTTCATCACGATCTCGCTCTCAGCGGACTGGCGGAAGATGTGGGTGAGCCGGCAGACGGGCAGAACGCCGGAGTCGATGATATCGCGCAGCACTGAACCCGGCCCCACGGAGGGCAGCTGATCCACATCGCCCACCATCACCACGATGGCGTGGGGCGGAATGGCCCGCACCAGCTGGTGGGCCAACACCAGATCCACCATGCTCATCTCATCGATGACGAACACATCGCCCCGCAGCGGGTAGTCGGCGTCGTGCTTGAACCGCGCGGTGGCGGGGTCGAACTCCATCAGCCGGTGGATGGTGCTCGCTTCTGCGCCGGCGGCTTCGCCGAGACGCCGGGCGGCACGACCCGTGGGTGCGCACAGCACCACGCGCAGGTGCCGGGTGTGGAAGAGTCGCACTATGGCCCGCACCAGCGTGGTCTTGCCGACGCCGGGGCCACCGGTGATCACCATGACCTTGCTGCGCGTGACCTGTGCCAGCGCCTCCTGCTGGGCAGGCGCCAGCTCCAGGCCCAGCGTCGCCTGCGCCCAGGCCGCCACCTTCGCGGGATCCACCGGAGGGCAGGGATGAGGCATCCGGCTCAGCGCCACCAGGTTGCGAGCCAGCTGCCGTTCGCAGGCGTCGAGGGCGGCCAGGTAGATGAGAACGCTGCCATCGGAGCGGGTGCGGGCCACCAGTCGCGCTTCTGCCAACCCGTGCTCGATGGCGTGCTCCACGATCAGCGGGGCGATCTCCAGCATCTCCGTGGCCTTCTCTACCAGGAGGTGCCGTGCGTAGGCGCAGTGGCCCTCCTCCGTGAGCGCCTGCAGCACGTACTCCACTCCCGCGCGTGCTCGCAGGTCTGACTGCTTGTCAATGCCCAGGCTGGCCGCGATCTGGTCGGCCGTCTTGAACCCAACGCCCCAGATGTCGCGTGCCAGCCGGTAGGGGTCCTCCTGCACCTTCTGGATGGCGTCGTCGCCGTAGACCTTGTAGATACGGAAGGCGCGGCTGGTGCCCACCCCGTGGCTGTGGAGGAAGACCATAACCTCCCGCACCGCCTTCTGCTCGTGCCAGGCGGCGAGGATTCGCTGCTGGCGCCGCGCCCCGATGCCCTCCACTTCCAGCATCCGCTCGGGGCTCTGCTCGATCACCTCGAAGACCTCCATCCCGAACGCCTGCACGAGTTTGTCCGCGAAGTGGGGGCCGATGCCCTTGATGAGCCCCGACCCCAGGTACTTGGCGATGCCCTCGGGGGTGGCGGGCGGGGTGGTGCGTAGGACGTTCGCCCGCAGCTGCTGGCCGTACTGGGAATCGATGCGCCACATGCCCGTCGCCTCGATCCATTCGCCAACTGCGACCGAAGGAACGGTGCCCACCACCGTCACCAGCTCTCGGTGCCCGCGCGCCTTGACGCGCAGCACCGCGAAGCCGGACTCGGTGCTGTGGAAAGTAACCCGCTCGACCAGGCCAGAGATGTGTTCGGCGTGCTGTGACATGGAGAAGGACGTACCCCCAGGAGAGGGCCGTACGGCCGGATCACGGCCGCGGCTGCCCAGCTATTCTACCCCAAGAGTAGTCACTCTGGCGAGCGCGCCGGCTGAGGTCCGCGGCCCTGTGTCGGAGGCAGCGGCACGATGCGGTGTTGGGAGATTGGGCTTCGGTGGTCCAGCGTTGGCGTTGGCTGCTAGAGGGGAGTAACCAGCATCAGGATCACATACCAGAACATGACCGGAAGAATGCCGCGGTGGTGTCGAGAAGGCAACACCGAGGGTGGCAAGGAACGGAGGCCCACGGTCTCCTGGCTGCCTCAGACTAGTTCTGGTACACTACGCTGGTTCCACTACCACGCGGCCCTAGCACGCAACCGCAGCGGCCGTCACCTCCCCCAGATCGCGATCAGTCCGAGCACCCCAACGATGATCAGGTAGAACGCGACGACGTAATTCAGGACCCTCGGCGCGATCAGGATCAGGATCCCCGCGAGAATCGTGATGATGGGGACTATTACAGCCGTGTTGATCGTCATCACCGTTGCCGCAGCTAACATGGCGCACTCCCAGAGGCGGTAGAGGCGGTCTTCGTGAGAAGCTCCGCTTCGAGGTTGAGGCAGCCTTCACTGCCGTGTTGCCGGAACCTCACCATAAGGATACCAGCGCGGATTCTCGACCTGTGTCTCGCTGGCATCCATGTCGGTGGTAAGACGGCGGCAATCGCGCCACCGCTGTCCAAGAACGGTCTGACCGGCCGCTCCTGGGCAGGTTGTGCGCGCTCTGGGGCCTGTTCCGGGGCCGATCGCACGGTGAGGTCTTGTCCGCCCGAAGAATGCTATCCAGGTGCTTGACGGGGCGATCTCGACGGCGCGGACACGCTGCACTTCGGTATCCACCATGGTGATGACGAGCCGTGGTGCTAGCCGTTTCTTCGAGCACCACCCAAAGATGATCCCGTCATACTGGGAGGCGCCGGAGTTACTGGCAGGAGCGAAGAAGATGCGTGAGCGGGAACGGGCGGAGCGGGAGGCGACGTTCAGGCGGAGGATGCGGCGGTCGCAGGAAGGGGAGTAAGCACGCCAACCCGTCGCCGCGCCAACCGCCCTGGCCGACGGCCCCCGGCCACCCCCGCCTCCGGCTACCCCCTCGGCTTGGGGTCAGTGGGCGGGGTTTCGTCGCGTGTGGGAACGGAGACCGGCTACCGGCTCTGACTGCGACTGCATCCCTGGCCAGATTGCGCCGGAATCAGTGGCCAGCTTCGAGCGGAATCCGCAAATGTGTCTAACTGTGAACAGGAAGCTTGGAATGGTACTCATGCGAACAAGGATAGCAGCGACTCAGCGAGTAAGGAAACCGTCCAGAAGCGCCCGTACAGGATTTATGGGGAGGACATGCCCAAGGGCGCGCTCGATCGTGCTTACCTCGCTCTGTTCCGAGAGTATCCGCCGCTGCTCCGCCTCGCCGCCGTTGCGGGCGCGAGCCAGACGGCCTTCGCGCTGCTCAGCGTCTATGCCCTCCCGGTCTATCTGATCGAGGATCTTCACGTCTCCGGCTTGGCGGTCGGGGGCGTGACCACGGTCTTTCTGCTGAGCGAGATGGTGCTGAAGTTCCCCCTGGGCCGGCTTTCTGATCGCCTCGGGCGCAAGCCCTTCATCGTCTTCGGCCCCCTGCTGATCGCGCTGAACCCCATAGTCATGGCGCGGCTTCCCCTGCGCCTGTGGACGCTGATCTTCCCGCTGCGGGCGGTGGACGGCGCAGGCGCGGCGGCCCTCTGGCCGCCCCTTTTCGCGATGGTGGGCGACCTCGTGCGCGACCGGTCGCGAGCCGCCGCCATGAGCGTGGTGAATACCGTCTACCTGGGCGCCATCGGGGCGGCGGCCGCTATCGGTGGCTTCACCTCCGACCTTTCGGGGAGCAACCGGGTCCCGTTCTACCTCGTCAGCGGGTTGCTCTTGGTGAGCGCGCTGACCGCACATCTGGGCCTGCCTGGCCAGTCTATGCTGGAGGTGGAACGCGGCGAAGCAACTGATCCGCCGGAGGACACGGAAGCAGAGGACCCCGCCGAGCTTCACCACCACCCGCTGTCGATCGTGCTGCTGGTGACCGTGCTGATGACGCTAAGCGTGTGGACGTTGCCGAACTTCCTCATCGTCTACATCAAGGTCGAGTTGGGCCTCTCCGGCAGCAAGACCGGGCTGCTGCTGGCGGTGATGGCTGTGCCGGTGATGCTGCTCGGCCTCCCCCTCGGGCGCGTAGCCGACCAGTGGGGAAGGTCGCGGGCGGTGCGGGCGTCGCTCGCGGTTTCCGCCGCGGCGATGTGGCTGGTGCCATCGTGCCGCGGCGTCGTCAGCTTCTGGTTGGTCGCGGTGGTATGCGTGTTGAGCTACATGTTCGGCACCCCCGCCTGGCTGGCGCTCGTGTCGAGCTTGGCGCCGAAGAGCCGCCGCGGGGGCGTGATGGGGATCGTCGCCACTGCCGAAGGGGCCGGCGCGGCCCTCGCGCCGTTGCTCGGCGGATTCCTCTGGGACATCCACCACTCCTACATCTTCTACGGCGCCGCCGCCCTGCTCACCATCGGCGCAATAGTGGCCGCCGTCGTCCTGCGCGGCGCGCGGAACTGAACTGTCGTTGCGCCCGTGCGGCTCTGTCGTAGACAGAACGCACGGAGACTGACAGCGAGTCGAGGCCGCGTCAGCGACCGGGTGTGACCGCAAGATCTGGATCGCGGAGGTACCCCCAGCTGTTCTCCCGCGCCAGGCGGCATACCAAGGCTTCGATGTCCTCCGGTGTCCGGGGGAGACCGGCTCCGCGGCTTCGGCGCTGGCTGTAGTCGCACTTCCTGCGCTCCAGCCGCCGCTGCCAGGCCAGAATCATCTCCGGCTTGACAATGCTCACCACGTCCTTCATCAGCGACCGGCCCATCGCCAATGCCGTTTCGGACAGGGATCGGCGTTCCTCGTCGGTGAAGCGGAGACGGCCCGGCATCTTGTCCCGCAGGATTCTGTTCTCCAGGCGGAGGTACTCGTTCTGCAGCGTCAGCTCCCAACACAGCAGCCGCGCCATAGTGGCGATCACGGGTAGACCCGTTCAGTAGAGGTCACGCCCGGAGTTCCTCTGTATCCTCGGTGCTCCAGCACAGGAGTCTCAGCGACCGCCGGGAATACTATGATCGGGGCTACAGGAGCGTCTTGGGAGCCAGATGGGTCTCTGGAGGGTACGGCTCTTACTTCACGCTCAAGGAGGCGAGAGATGAACAAGTCGGTGCCGACGTTGTTGGGGATTCTGATCATCCTGGTGGTCGTCGTGCTGGTCGTGCTGATCTACAATATCAAGCTCACGAACCAGCTCGCGACGGGCGGGACACCCACCGGGACTGTTGGCGGAGAGATACTGACTGGAGAGAAGGCGCCCACCACGATGCTTCCGCCCGCGGGACCCGGGGGGCAGAACAAGCCTCAGGCGCTGCCTGCAGGCAGCCGCCGCGGAGGGCCCGCCCACCGCGGCGGCATGGAGGGTCCGACTCGCGGAGGCCAGCGCCGCGGCGAAGCCGCCCGGTCGGGCCAGTAGGCGCAGCAGTAAAGCGCAGAGCTTCCAATGGCCGGGGGTCCGGCACCAGCTGGCCCCCGCTGTATTCCACTCAGGGCTCGAGGTCTACTTGCTGTGGACAGCTGTGGCTGTCAAGGACCGATGGAGGAGGTAGTCATGGCGAAGCAGGAACATGCGGGGCTCGTGATCGAGCATAGGCTCGAGGAGCAACACATAGGACATGAGAATCACCTCTGCGATCTTGTCGCCAGGCGGCAGATTGACCGAGTCGCTCACCTGTCCAAAGGGGCGAGGTACGTGTGTCATATCTGTGGGCGTGCTGCAATAGAAGCGACAAATCTGTGTGAACCAGTACTGATTTAGGCCGCACTTTCCGGATCGAGCGGACGCGGGCGTGGTGTGCACAAATCCATCCGTGCCCCAGAGTCCCCCTTGGGAGGCATCACGGGTGCTCGACATCCGCATCTGGTTGCTCGGAGAGCACTCTTCGCCCCCGGAAGAGCGACACTACCGCTGAGATGGCCGCGCGGCGATGCGGACGCAGCGAGTTCAGAGACAGAACGCGGCCCCGCGCTTAGGGTGAAGCTCGGGGCCGCGCTTATGGGGTAGGTCCCGGTACCGCCTAGGGATACATCCTGCGGTCGTGAGTTCCTTCTTGCGTGGCCCTGTTCTTGTACGAACTTGCCTACCCCACAGTCTGGAGTCAGTGAACGGGGTTCCGCCGCGGATGCGTCCGGGATGGCAGAGCAACCGCGCCACGGTGGCGATCGCCGGCAGCCCCACCCAGTCCACTCCCCGCTTAGCATCCCAATCCATCCTCGGTAGCCTCCCGCAATAGGGGTATCAGCGAGTGCAGAGAATACGACGACTGGGGCTGCAGGAGCGTCGCGGGAGCCAGACGAGTTTCTGGACATTGCGGGATCGAGGGAGATCCTGAAGGGGCCGCCAAAATGAACATGCTGAACGAGGGAATGGGACGGCGCGAGTTTCTCAAGAGGGCTACGCAAGCGAATTCTGGGGGCATTGGGTGCGGGACCGTACCGAAGGAAGAGAATGTCGATCTGGCCGGTACGATTCCAGTCCGCGTGCTCGGCAAGACCGGAGTGAAACTGCCGATCCTGGGCTACGGCGGCGCTGCGCTTCCAATAGAATGGGGCAACCCTCTTTCGCTCGAGGATCGTGTAGAGCTGGTTCGCTACGCCTACGATCGAGGTGTGCGCTACTTCGACACAGCAGGTAACTACTTGGAAAGCCAGTCGATTCTCGGGGAAGCGCTGATCGGCATACGCGACAGTGTCTACCTGGCCACGAAGGTCGAGACGACCGTTGCGGGCGAGGTGCGCAAGGCGGTTGAGAGATCGCTTAAAGAACTGCAGACCGATCGTATCGACCTCATCCAGATCCACGGCACGCCGGGGCTCGAGCAAATGAGCGTCAAGCAAGCGATGGAGATGCACGGCGAACTGGTCAAACTTCGCGATGAACGTATCGTCCGGTTCATCGGGTTCTCCGCGCACTCCTACTTCGACAAGGCGCTGGCCTTGATTTCCTCCGGCGGGTTCGACCAGTGCATGTTGTCCTACGGCTATCTCCCGAGAGGGCACAGCCAAGTGTTCTCCGCCAGAATGGTCGATCTGCGCAATGCGTGCGTGGCGAAAGCCCATGAGCTCGGCACGGGTGTCGTCGCCATGAAGGTCATGGGCGCAGGCGTTCTTGGCGCAGGGGCCGGACTCGTCGTGCCGGGATTCGACAAGAAGCGTCTTGAGCAACTACCCGCTGCGGCAATCCGCTATGTGCTGCAAGACGACCGGGTTGATCTCCTCATGATCGGCATGCGTCTGAAGAAAGAGGTCGATGCCAACATTAGGATACTCTCGGGCGGTACAACGTACACCCTGGACGATCGGGCGCTTCTTGCGGAGTTCTGCGCAAAAGCGCTCGACAGCGACCCTATCAAGGCGATGAGGGTCGATTGACCGGAGAGCGTGTGTGAATCGCCAGATCCAGCTGTCGTTGTCAACCGCCCGTGGAGCCGGGCTGAGGGCACCCCCGACTCCGGCTACCCCGTCGGCTGAGTCACTGGGCGGGATTCCCCCTCGTCCAGGTCGTCAGAGACGCGACACGACCCCGGAATGGCTGAGGGCCCTCTGGGGTCGCGCCGATTAGGGGAAAGAAGTGTGAGGTCTGTTGGGTTCTTCCATATCCGGCGCCTGTGCCTGAAGTATCCACCGCCTTTCTTGCTTCACACTCACTGTCCGGGGTTCCGTCGCGGATGGGGAGCGTCAACTCGGCCGCCCAGACGCCGCCCGGAGAGGTGATAGCGAATAGCGCCGGGAGCGGCGGTGATGTGTGCGGAGACCCCATCCCTGGGAGACCCAGTCGGCGACCATCGCTGTGGTGGCCATTCACCAGCTCGAGTAGGCGGTGTCGTCGAGAGCCATCAACGTGCTGCTGCTGTGCACCTCGCCGGTGGATGGCGTGTAATCCCAGTCAGCTGCGCTGGTGAAGGGGTCTCTCGGCAGGCCACCATCCGGGTTGCGGAGGTACGGGCCCCGATAGGCCGAGCCGTCGAGCGGGATGCCGCTGCCGCCACTGCCGCTCGGAGGGCTGTCCTTGGCCGCCACCAACTGGTCTAGCGCCGCTGGGTAGTCGCCCATATCGGCTTCGAACTGCTGGATCACATTCCGGAACTGATGCAGGTCACCACGCAACGCTGCTTCCTTAGCCCTGCGTCCGGCGCCCAGTAGGCGCGGGATGACGATCAATGCCAGGATGGCGATCACCACGATCACGATCAGCATCTCAATCAGGGTGAAGCCGGTGCGCTTCGGGGCCATTGTCCGGCTCATCACGTTCGTGTCTTACCCATCTGGCGCATCTGATAGTTCCGCCGTTTCCTCATCCTCCCACGTTTCGCCGAGGACGATGCCTCCTATCAGCCCGAGTGCGCAGGCCAGGCCCAGCTGGTACCACCTCATCTGCCGCCTCCATGACAAGGGGGGCTCATTGGGGTATTCTCATCCCCTTCTGCACTGTTCGCTGTGCCAGTCCGCGACCTGTCGGCGCGCCCGCCACGCGTGGGGACGCTGCTCTCATCAGGCACCAGCCGCCGCTCCGACTCTCCCGTAGGGTCTATTCCACGCTTGGGTGTGCTCTGTGGAGGGGCGCCCGCGCGCTGGCGAGGTTTCACCGCCGACGGCCCCCGGCACCCCCCGACTCCGACTACCCCCTCGGCTTGTAGTCACTGCCCGGGGCCTTGTCGCTGATGGGAGTGGGCTTGTCGCGGGTCTGGCGCGAAGGGCTTGACGCCGCGTTGGAGAAGAGTCGCCAGAGACTCTTGCAACGCGTTGGCAGGGGGACGCTCATGTTGGATCATGAGGCGACGGTCTTTGTGGCGAACCTGCCCTGGCAGACGACTGAGGACGATCTGGCGCGGCTATTCGGGCAGTTCGCAGACATCGTTGGGGCTCGCCTGATTCAGGACCGAGGAACTGGACGATCCCGAGGTTATGGCTTCGTGGAGCTGGCCACGGTCGAGCAGGTCGGCGCAGTGTGTGCCACGCTGAACGGGTGCCAGTTCAACGGGCGATGCCTCGAGGTGAGGCCAGCGCGGCGGAAGCCGGTACGCCAGTAGCTGCCGCCGGGCTCTGGTATCCCCGACTCCGGCTACCCCCTCGGCTGGGAGTCCTATTCGGGCCTGCGTTGCCTATGCAAGAACGCGTACTCCCCCGGAGAGAACCGTATCCGAGGGCGCCGCCGAATGGTTCCATATGGTAGAATGCCCAGGACTCACCGGCAGGTAACAGAGTTGTCAGCGGTGTGCCATCGCCACCTGGCACCAACACTCGGTAGCCTCCCGCAATGGGGATCTCAGCGAGTGCCGAGAATACCAGGAGAGAGGTGGCACGAGTATCCTGGAAGCCAGATGGTTTCCTG
>JBEKKD010000069.1:0-12773 GCA_050010895.1 Armatimonadota bacterium | reverse complement strand
CCGCCGGAAACGAGCCAGACCGAGCGCATGCTCAGGCAGGCATTCGGCCTCCCACAACAGCCATTTCCGAGAGAAGGCGAGGGAAGTGGCGTCATCATCGACGCCAAGGATGGCTACATTCTCACCAACGCACACGTGGTCAGGGGCGCGGCCAAGGTGCGGGTCAGGCTCTCCGACAAGCGCGAGTTCGACGCTCGCGTCGTTGGCTCTGACGCCTATTCGGATGTGGCCGTGGTCCAGATCAAGGGCGACAAGCTTCCCGTGGCGCAGCTCGGCAGCGTGGCGAAGGTACCGATCGGGTCATGGGTCATCGCTATCGGGAATCCCTTCGGATTCCAGAACAGCGTCACCGTCGGTGTTGTCAGCGCGAAAGGCCGCGATCTCCCGTCGCCCAGCGGCATCGAGCTTCAGGACCTGATTCAGACCGATGCCTCCATCAACCCTGGCAACAGCGGCGGAGCGCTGGTCGACCTGAACGGCGAAGTGATCGGCATTCCCACCGCCATGATCCCTCAAGCCCAGGGCATGGGGTTCGCGATCTCCGTGGACTCGGCCCGGGATGTCCTCGAGAAACTGATAAAGACCGGGAAGATGCCGTGGCTGGGAGTGATCCACCACTTCTTGGCGCCCGACGAAGCGAAGAACCGCAAGGTGCCGGGCGGCAAAGGCACAGTGGTGATGCGGGTCGTCCAGGGCGGCCCTGCCGACCGGGCCGGTATCAGAGCCAAGGACGTGATCGTCAAGATGGGTGACCATCCTATCGACAGCGACCGTGCCCTCGGCGCAGCGATCCGCGCCTACAACGCCGGCGACACAGTCAACGCGCTTATCTGGCGTGAAAGTGAGGGCCGCGAAGTCACGGTGAAGGTCACGCTCGGCGCCGTACCGCAGCAGGAAGGCGGGGAGCCCGGGTAGAGGGGCTCAATCCTTCCGGTAATGGCATCCCCGACTCACCGGGTTCCGTTTCGCCGCCTGGGCGATGATCTGGGCGGCGATGATGCCATTGCGCAGCCCGATCAGCGAATCCGACAGCCGCGTCTCCCGGTAGAACTGCTCGACCCGGTGCGACAGGTAGCTCAGGTCGGCCTCGGCGCGGTCCAGACGCTTCGCCGTGCGCACGATGCCCGCGTAGTTCCACATCGTGCTCTTGATCATCATCCAGTCCTGTATCACCAGCAGCGGATCGATCGCCTCCGTCAGCCCCTCGTCCTGCCAGGAGGCGATCCCTGACGCGCAGCCGGCGTCGATAGCTCGGTGGGCCTTCGCCGCATCCTCGGCCGCCCGGCGACCCCACAACACCGCCTCCAAGAGTGACGTGGAGGCCAGCCGGTTCGCCCCATGTATGCCCGTACAGCTTACCTCCCCCACCGCGTAGAGCCGTCGGACGCTCGTGTGCCCCCAGAGGTCAATCTTGACGCCGCCGCAGAAGTAATGCGCCGCCGGAACCACCGGCACGGGCTCCTTCGTAATATCCACCCCATACTTCAGACACGTCTGGCAAATGGTCGGAAACCTGACGCGCGCATCCACCTTCAGCGGGCTCAGATCGAGCAGCACGTACTCGTCGCCGTTCTTGAGCATTTCCTCATGGATGGCCCGCGCCACCACGTCGCGAGGGGCGAGTGAGCCGTCGGGGTGGTAGTCGGGCATGAAATCGCGGCCGGCGCGGGTGCGAAGGATTGCGCCCTCGCCACGCACCGATTCGGAAATCAGGAAGCGGTCCGCATCCCGATGGTAGAACGCGGTGGGGTGGAACTGCACGTATTCGGCATTGATGATCTGAGCTCCGGCGCGGTAGGCCATCGCAAGCCCATCGCCCCGCGCGACTCTGGGGTTGGTGGTGTGCAAGTAGACCTGGCCCACCCCGCCCGCCGACAGAACGGTGGAGGCCGCGAAGAATCGGACGACTCTGCCGGCCGAGCGGTCCAGCAAGTACGCGCCCATGCACTGTATGTCACCGTAGACGTCGAGCGGGTTGAGGGAGTGGTGCGGGACCGTGATCAGGTCCACCGCCGTGTGCCGGGAGAGAAGCTCGATGTTCCTCTCCGCCTTCACCGCGCTCAGCAGCCGCTTCGAGATAGCATGGCCTGTCGCGTCATCAGCGTGAACGATCCGCCGGCACGAGTGGGCTGCTTCTTGCGTGAAATCCAGCGCGCCGGCCTCATCTCTGCTGAACTCCACTCCCAGTTCGCCAATGAGGAAGTCGTCCACGATCTCCGGGACGCTCTCGGCAAGGAGGCGGACGGCCGCCGGATTGCAGAGGCCGTCCCCCGCGGAGCTGATATCGGCCGCCAGCGCCTCCGCGGTATCGCCCGGTGGCCGCGTCACGATCCCGCCCTGGGCGTGGTCGCTGCTCGATTCCGACGGGTCATCCGCATTGGTCACAACGATGACCGATAGCCCGGCCTGCGCTGCCCGCAGGGCGCACGACAGCCCGGCCGCACCGGAACCGATCACCAGCAAGTCAGAGATGACGTCAGTGTAAGGTTGGCTCATAGGAGCATCTGATGGAAACCACGCTTGCTTTACTATGTACTTCGGGGCACGCCGATGTGTTTCCTGCGGGGCGCACACCGCCCAGGCGCTCGCCGCTTTTCAGCCCCTGTTCATCGATCCTTCGCTGTGTTAGAATCGCGTGCATGGACAATGCTCTCCGGCGCGCTCGCGTCTCCGATGTGCCTGCGATGCAGCGCCTGATCAACTCTTTCGCCGAGCGCAACGAGATGCTTCCTCGTTCGCTCAGCGAGCTATACGAGAATATACGAGATTACCTGGTGGTAGATGACCGCGGGGAGGTCGTCGGTTGCTGCGCGCTTCACGTCACCTGGAGCGATCTTGCGGAGGTCAAGAGTCTCGCCGTTCGCGAGGACCAGAGGGGCTCCAGGCTCGGATCGAAGCTGGTCACGGCCTGCCTGGATGACGCGAAAGCGATCGGCATCCCACGCCTCTTCGTGCTCACCTATATCCCGAATTACTTCTCCCGCTTCGGTTTCCGCGAGGTAGAGAAGGCCGAGCTGCCGCAGAAGGTCTGGAGCGAGTGCATCAAGTGCCCGAAGTTCCCCGACTGCGGTGAAGTCGGGATGGTGTTGGACATCGGATGACCGTGCAGAGCAGAAGCGCGGTTGCTTTGGTATTTCTGACGGCTGCTTCGGTACTTCAGTACCGAAGCCAGTTCCGGCGCGGTGTTCCGGGATTTCCAATCCCGAAACCAGGCGGCAAAGCCGCTTCTTAGGGGGTCGAATGGCCGGCAAGCACGTACTCGTCATCCATGGCTGCAACCTGAATCTGCTGGGAAAGCGTGAGCCGGAGATCTACGGCAGAAAGACGCTCGCTGAGATCGATGACGCCATCGAGTCTGTCGCCCGCGAGCTTGGCCTCGAAGTCAGGATCATCCAGACCAACCACGAGGGCGAGATCATCGACGCCATACAGGAATCCGTGGAATGGGCGCACGGGATCATCATCAACCCGGCCGGGTTCACCACCACCAGTATCGGCATCTATGACGCGATCAGAGGCGTCGGGCTGCCGGCGATCGAAGTGCACCTCTCCAACATCCACGCCCGCGAGCAGTTCCGGCGCCATTCGATGATCGCACCCGCATGCGCCGGCCAGATATCGGGCTTCGGCGCTGACAGCTATCTGCTGGCGCTGCGCGCGCTCGCCGCGAAGCTCTCGGGGTCGTGATGTCGGTCCACAGTCAACGCCTCGCGAGGCTCCGAGAGCGCCTGGCGCAGGATAGCCTGGACGCGCTCGCGGTCTCGAACCCCAGCAACGTCTTCTATCTCTCCGGCTTCACGGGCTCCGCCGGCGCGCTGCTCGTCTCCGGTGACCGCGCCGCGCTGTTCAGCGACTTCCGGTACCGCCTGCAGGCCAAGGAGCAAGCGTCGGATTACGAGTTCATCGAGATCCCGAAGCGGCTGGTGTACCGCCTTGGAGAGCAGGCGAAGGCGTGGGGGATTCGGCTGCTCGGCTACGAGGCGGGCCATCTGACCTGCGAGGCGCGCGATCAGCTTGCGGAGGGCGCGGGGGACGTCGAACTCGCTGCCTCGTCGCCGGTCGAGAGCCTGCGCGCCGTGAAGTCGCCCGACGAGATCGAGCTGATCCGCGAAGCTGTGAGCCTGGCCGACGAAGCCATGAAGCACATGGCGGGCCTCCTTCAGCCCGGCGTGGCGGAGCGCGAAATCGCGCTCGAGGGCGAGTTCCACATGCGGCGGATCGGCGCGGAGGCGGCGTCTTTCAACTTCATCGTCGCCTCGGGCCCTCGCAGCGCCTTGCCTCACGCCGAGACCACCGAGCGCCGGCTGCAGCCCGGAGACCTCGTCGTCATCGACATCGGCGCTCGCGCCCATGGATACTGCTCCGATGTGACGAGGACCTTTGCCATCGGCTCCGCGGATGAGCGCGAGAGAGATGTTTACGCAATCGTCTACAGAGCCCAGCGCGCCGCCGCCGCGGCCATAAGAGCCGGCGCGGTGTGTATGGAAGTAGACGGAGTAGCGCGTTCGATGATCGCGGACGCCGGATACGGCGAAGCCTTCGGACACGGCCTCGGCCACGGGGTAGGCATCGATGTGCACGAAGCGCCGCGATTGACGAAGGGCGAGGAGACGCACCTGTTGACGGGAAACGTCGTGACTGTAGAGCCGGGAATCTACCTCGAGGGATTCGGCGGCGTTCGGCTGGAGGATATGGTCCGGGTAGGGGAGGACGGCGCGGAGACACTGACCGCTTCCCCGATGGCGGATCAGCTTCCCGTGATCTGACCTGTGACGACTGATGGCGTTCGCTCGATGGTACTTCATAGGGCGAACGTCCGTAGGAGAGTGAGATGAGACGTATGCACGTGATCGGGCTCGCGCTGTGCGCGGTGTTCGTGGCCGGCCTGCCTGCGCGCGCCGTGACCCTCCGCTATGCTCCCAAAGTCGGAGACACCGTCAAGCACAAGGTCTCACTGGCCGGTCGGACATCCTCCGGCGCCGAGGACACGGGCGACAATCCACTCGCCGAGGCGATGCGGATGGAGGTGAGCGGTACCATCCAGTACGCCGAGAAGGCGCTCTCGGAGACCACCGACACCGTCCGTATCGAAACCCAGGTCACCGGTGGCAAGTTCACGTGGGGCATCGGCGGCCAATCGCAGAACCAGCAGATGCCGAAAGGGAAGGTCGTCGCTGACATGGACCGGCGGGGCCGTCTGGTAAAGACCATCGAGACGACCTTCAGCGGCAAGTCGGGCGCGCAGGATTTCATGACCGGCGGCGCCGGGGGCTGGTCGAACTTCTCCAGCTTCGCCGTTTTCCCCGAGGGCGACGTCAAAGCTGGCGATACGTGGTCCGATGAGATCAAGATACCCGCGGCGCAGGGCGTGCCGGAAGTGAACCTGACTCTTTCGTCACGTCTGCTCGACCTGACCACGGTCGACAACCGGAAGTGTGCGAAGATCCGTACCACCTTCAAAGGCCCGTTCAACCTAGACACGATCCCTGGCGCTGGCGATTCCAGTAGCATGGAAGCGACGCTGCAAGGCGACCTGGTCTGGTATTACGACTATGAGAACAGCGTATACGTCAGTGGTGAGGGCCAGGTCGGGATGAACATGAACATAAACGTATCCGGGCCGGAGATAGCGGGGATGCCCGTGTCCATCAAGATGCTGATGAACATAAAGCTGTCGCTCATCAAGTGACGAGCGAAGCTCCGAGGAAGGGACGCGTATGACAGCCAGGCGGATGGTCACCGCGGCCGTGCTCGCGACCGCGCTCTCTTGCATGGCGGCTGGGGGAGTTGGCGCCGCATCGAGTCAGTCCCCGCTGATTCCCCGCAGTCAGATGATGACCATTGACGAGATCAGGCCGGGCATGAAGGGTATCGGCAAGAGCGTGTTCGCCGGCACTCGCATCGAGAGCTTCGGCGTCACCGTGCTCGGCGTGATGAAGCGCATCGATTTCGGCGGAGATATCGTGCTGGTCAGGATCGACTCCGGGCCGCCTGTCACGAAGGGTTTCGGCGTGGTCGCGGGCATGAGTGGCAGCCCGGTCTACATCAAGGGGAAGCTGATCGGCGCCCTCGCCTACACCTGGTCCTTCGCCAAGCGCCCTATAGCCGGCGTCACCCCGATCGCGCAGATGCTTGAGGCATTCCAGCCCGGCTCTTCGCCCGTTCGTCAGGAAGGGACTGTGAAGGCGACGCAGCCCTTTGTGATCGACGGCCGGCGCGTTGACCGAGCGACGGTGCGGTCGGGCGTCGGTGGTTCTCCAGCCAGCGCCACCTCGGGCATGACTCTCGTGCCGGTAGCGACCCCGATCATGGTCAGCGGCATGAACGGGGGCGCCCTCTCCCTGCTGAAGGCCTCTCTGGAGCCCATGGGCATCTCTCCGATCGCCGGCGCCGGCTCGATGGGGCACATCGACGCTCATCTGAAGCCCGGCTCAGCGGTGGGCGCCCGTCTCATGGGCGGTGACCTGGATGTCACGGCCGTGGGGACCGTGACCTACGTGAACAAGGACGTCGTGCTGGCATTTGGCCACACAATGTCCAGTCTGGGTAGCGCCGATATCCCTCTGGTCGCCGCCTACGTGCACGGGGTCATGCCATCCTCGGAACTCTCGTTCAAGCTGGCCTCCGGTGGTCAGATGCTGGGGCGGTTCACCGAGGACAGGCCCTGGTGCATCGGCGGCCATCTCGGCACGCCGGCCAAGCTCGTGAAGACCAGCGTCAGCGTTACCGACCAGGATCGGAAAGTCACGCGCGGATACGGCCTTCAGGTGGTTCGCAACCGCTCGCTGACCACGGTGCTGCTCACTGCCGCCATGGCCGGCGCCATCGCCAGCGTCGGGCCGCCGAGCGAAGGCACCACCCGGGTTTCCTTCTCGCTCGACGCAGACGGGCTTCCCCACCTGACGCGGCAGAACACCTACGCGGTCGGCGAAGGCGGCGGGCTGCTCGCCCTCTTGCTTGGGCCGTCGGCCGCCGTCGCATCGGCGACCGAGGAGCTGGACCAGATCCTCGACGGACTGCAAAGCAGCGAGTTTGGCGAAGCCAAGCTCACGCAACTTGGCATTAGCGTTGAGATGAGTAAGCGGCGGCGAGTGGCCCGGCTCGAGCGCGTCGTCGTGAACAAGCATAAGGTCAAGCCCGGTGAAGAGGTCGAGGTGACGACCGCCCTGCGCGCGGCCGACACCGGTCTGCTCACGCGCGTGGACACCATCCGCATTCCCGAGAACTGCCCGCCCGGGCGCGTGCAGATCGGTATCGCGGGCGGCCGCTCCGCCGAATGGATGCGGTCGCGGCTGGAGATCAATGAGCCGCGTCCCGAGTCGCTCGCGCAGATGGTGAAGCAGATGCTGGACCGCCCGAGCAACGACCAGATCGTCATGCAGGTCGCCCTCCCCACGGTTGGGCTCGAAGCCCGCGGCCAGCAACTGCGCGACCTCCCGCCCGCCATCATCGATGTGCTGAGATCGTCATCCGGCACGAAGCTTCGTCCTCTGCGCGATTACGTGGAGAAGCGCACCGGGACCGAGTGGATGGTCTCCGGCTACAGTGTGGTTTCTCTTACGGTCGAGGGAGATGAAAGGGACAAGGGCGGCCGCCTGCCCTCGCCGCAGTACGGGAGCTCCATGTTCGAAGAGATGCCGGCCGGACTCATGGGAATCTTCAGCGGGCTGGGCCTCTCATCTCACCCGACGGCTGCGGGCGCCGACATGGGCGATGAGGGTGACATCTCGCCGGACGACGAGGTGGCGATGCCGAGCTGGGAAGAGGTGGGATCGGTCGGCGAAGCCGACCTGACGGCCCCGTTCGCGGCAGGCGAGCCGAGCGCGACGATGGCGTCGAAGGGCGACGCCGTCGGCCGTCTGGCCTCGGTCTGGCAACTGAGCTCTGAGAAAGACTTCTCCCAGGGAAAGGCAGAGGGCGTGGCCGTGCTCAGCACCGGCGGCCTCACGCTGGCGCCGAAGCCGACCGTGCTCGGCCGCGTCAGCGCCCAGTGCATCTGGCCGATCGCAGTCGGCCCCGATAGGTCGGTCTACACAGGCTCATGGGCTGATGGGAAGCTCTGGCGCATAGCGCCCGATGGCAAGACCAGCGTCGTGTTGGAGACGAAGGACGCGGCAGTCCAAGCGGTGACCATCGCCGGTGACGGCGCAATATATGCCGCGACCATTCCGAGCGGAACCATATATCGAATCGCGCTGGGCGCCAGGCCCGCCGTACTGGTAACGCTCCCCGCCCCGGACATCTGGGCCCTGTCACCTGCGCAGAACGGCGACCTATGGGTAGCGACCGGCCCCGAGGGAAAGCTCTTTCGCATTCGCCCCGACGGGAGATTCGCCGTCGCTTTCACCGCCGCGGATCGCCACATCATAGGCCTCGCCGCAACGGCTGATGGGACGCTGTACCTGGCGACATCTCCCCGTGGCAAGGTCTATGTGATCTCGCCCGATGGCAAGGCACGATCGATCTTCGAGGTCGAGAGATCATCGATTCAGAGCATCGCAGCGGACTCCACCGGCAACGTGTACGTCGGCACCTCACCGGACGGCCGCGTGCTGCGCATCGACAAGAGCGGGGCCGTGCGAGAGCTGCTGAAGACCAAGGGCAGGCATGTCACGGCTCTCCAAGTGAGCGCCGATGGCGTCGTCTACGGGGCAGTCGGGCCGGAAGCCCAGGTCTATGCTATCTACCCCGACTTGAGCTGGGCGGCCATCTATGATCCCAAGAGTGCCTTCATCAGCGGGCTGGCAGCCGCCTCGGCTGGCCGTATCTATGTCGCCGCTGCGGACACAGGCCAGGTTGTGAGCCTCGATGGATCGGAGGGGCGTTCGGGCAGCTACACGTCAGCCATCCGCGACGCCGGCGCTGCAGCCCGCTGGGGCGGAGTCCGTTCGCAGGCCGCCAATCCCACCGGCACGAGTGCGAGCATCTGGGCGCGGACTGGCGACACTGGGCACCCGGACGCCACCTGGAGCGACTGGCAGGCCGCGTCTCCTGCAGACGCGCTCCTCCAGAGCCCGCCCCATCGGTTCCTGCAATGCCGCGTGGATCTCGCCTCCCAGGAGGCCGCGACGCCACGCATCGAGTCGCTCGAGTTCAGCTATCTGCCGGCGAATCGGCCGCCCGAAGTGACGCTCTCGGCGTCCAAGCCGGGAGAGATCTGGTCGGGCAAGAAGACCATCAGGTGGTCCGGCCGCGACCCGGATAACGACAAGCTCACCTATGACGTCTTTTGGTCTGCCGACAGGGGGCAGAACTGGACGAAGATCGAAGCGGCGCTGAAGAGCGAACCCGCGCCGAAGGAGAATGCCACAGAGAGCGCGCCTGGAGCGGAGGCGAATGCCAAGCCGGTCGCGCCTTCGCCCTCCGGCGGTACACTGAAGGC
Organism: Armatimonadota bacterium; assembly: GCA_050010895.1. Taxonomy (GTDB): domain Bacteria; phylum Armatimonadota; class Hebobacteria; order Hebobacterales; family Hebobacteraceae; genus JBEKKD01. Next base: position 3,391 of record JBEKKD010000069.1, on the reverse strand, counting down.
CGCCCCGATCAAGCCGAGTGCCGCTGGCAGCGGCGGCAAGAAGCCCACGGCTATCCAGGCGGCGCCCGACCTCGGTCCTCCTGACGACGACACGGATCAGCCGCGACGAGCGCAGAGAGCGAAGCGCGGGCCGCTGACACAAGACGAAGAGAAAGGGGAGGAGCAGCCTGAAAAGTCTGCGGCCGATAAGGACCAGGCGGGTGAGTCTCCCGCGCCGCCATCCATGAGCGTCACCAGCCTCGAATGGGATACCTCGAAGCTCGCCGATGGTGTCTACATCGTCAAGGTCATCGCCAGCGACCGCCTGGCCAACCCCGGCGATCCACGCCAGGCGGAGGCGGTTTCTCGACCCCTCGTCGTTGACAACACCCCGCCCGAACTGGTGGTCGATAGCGGGAGGAAGGATACCGACCAGCCACCGGCTGAGATCGCTGTGTCTGACCGTACAACCTACGTTACCAGCGCCGAGTTCAGGATCGACACGGGCCCGTGGCTGGCTGCGATGGCGAAGGATGGCATCTTCGATCAGCGAACAGAGACGATCCTGCTGGATGCCGCACGCATTCCGCCGGGAGCGCATCAGATCGAGATCAGAGCCCGGAACGCCGCAGGCAACACGGCGAAAGTCACGCTCCGCTACACCAAGTAACCGTGCAGATCGGGAGAGCAAGACGCTCCGCCTTCACATGGCGGAGCGTCTCTTGGTGGCCGGAAGATCGAGGGATTGAAGCTTAGCGCATTCGCAGGAACATCTGGAAATCCTGTGGGCTGCTCGCAACCGACATCGCCGCCTGCGGCGTCACCTTCGCCTGCATCACCAGGGTCTTGAGCGCCTGATCGAGAGACTGCATGCCCTCGGCCGCGCCCGACTGGAGCACGGACGGCATCTGGTGCGTTTTCCCCTCGCGGATCAGGTTACGGATGGCCGCCGTCGCCACCAGCACCTCCTGGGCGCACACGCGGCCCTTCCCGTCCGCCAGCGGCAGCAGCGTCTGGCACACGATCCCTTCCAGCACCGTCGAGAGCTGCACCCGTATCTGCTCCTGCTGGTGCGGCGGGAACACATCCACTACACGGTCCACGGTCTGCGCGGCGCTGGTCGTGTGCAGCGTGGCCAGCACCAGATGGCCCGTCTCGGCCGCGGTGATCGCGGCTGAAATAGTCTCGAGGTCGCGCATTTCTCCGATCAGGATCACATCCGGATCCTGCCGCAGCACGTGGCGGAGAGCCATCGTGAACGATTTGGTGTCGCTTCCGACCTCCCGCTGGATGATGATGCTCTTCTCGTTGCGATGGAGAAACTCGATCGGATCCTCGATCGTCACGATGTGACAGCGGCGCATCACGTTGATCTCTCGGATCATCGCCGCAAGGGTCGTCGACTTGCCTGATCCCGTCGGCCCTGTGACCAGCACCAGTCCTCGGGGCCGTGCCGCGAACGTCTTCAGCACGTCCGGCATGCCGAGACCATCCAACGTCGGCGGGTCCACCGGGACAGCCCGGAAGACCGCTCCGAGCGTCCCGCGCTGTCTGTGAACGTTCACTCGGAAGCGGGAGAGGCCGGTCACGCTATACGCAAAATCCAGCTCCCAGTTCTCCTCGAAGATCGTGATCTGCTCATCGGTGAGGATCGCGTAGATCAGCTCGTGGACTCTCCGCGGCGTCAGCTTGGTGGCGCTGATCGGCCCCAGGTCCCCGTCGACGCGCAGCTGCGGAGGAGTGCTGGCGCTGAGGTGAAGGTCAGAGGCGCGGCGCTTCATCATCATCCTCAGGAGGTCGTCGATGTGCAGGAACTCTTCGTCATCCGGGCTAGGCTCGGCAAACCGGCTGCCCGACTTCCGCTCATCGCGAGCGGCCGCTGCGGGCCCCTTGCTCTCCCGCGCAAGCTGGCTGTAGAAGCGATCTATCGCCGAGCGCACATCCCGCTCCGTTGCAACCAGCCGCTCGAGATGCATGCCTGTTCGAGCCTGAATGAGGTCGCACGCGAGCGTATCGAGAGGATTCACCATCGCGAGGTGCAGCGTGGTGTCGACCTGCGACACGGGGACGACGGCGAATCGACGTGCCATGGACTCCGGCAGCACGCGCATGGCATCGCTGCTGCCCTGAACTGTGCCCAGGTCCACGGTCTTCAATCCCAGCGCTGTGCTCAATGCCTGCACCATGTCCTCGGGCGAGATCGCTCCGAGCTCAACAAGGACGCTTCCGAGCCATCGGCCCTGCGCCTGGTGGATGGCCTGCGCACGCTCCATCAGCGCCGGGTCTACGATTGCAGCCGATCTCAGCATCTCCGCGAGCTGTTCGCTATCTGACGTAGGACTCTTGGTTCCAATGGGGTTGTTATCAAGACTGACCGGAGTCATCATCTGCCCTCAAGTGCATGGCGCACGGAATGAAACGCACTGGGTATATACCGTAGAATGGGCGCAAGTCACAGGTGACCGGACGCGTCCGAGTGTGCGCGCGTGGGCGGCGGCCTAGACGCTGCCTGCCGCGATGGCGGCAGCCGGCTCCGTCACCGGCTCAACACTCCGGGTCGGCGCACCCGACTCGTCTTCCCGGAGCACCGCCGCGAAAACATCCACGACTGCCGGATCGTACTGGGCGCCGGCGTGCATCCGAAAATGGGCGAGCGCCTCCTGTTCGCTCATGACAGCGCCGTACGGTCGCTCTGACACCAGCGCGTCGTAGCAGTCCGCCACCTTCACGATTCGCGCCAGGAGAGGGATCGCCTCCCCCCTCAGCCCATCTGGATAGCCTCGCCCATCCCACGACTCGTGATGGCTGCGGATCAGTGAAAGCGCGTCGCGGCCCGGCTTCAGCGGGCGGACGATCCGGTCGCCGATGAGGCAGTGCGTCCGGCACGTCTCGCGCTCCTCGTCGGTCAGCGGGCCTTCCTTCATCAGCACATCGTCGCGTATCCCGATTTTCCCTACGTCGTGAAGCGGAGCGAACACTTCGATGTCCCTGGTCGCACTCTCCGGCAGACCCATGCGTTCCGCCATCCGAATCGCGAGGCTGGTGACGCGCTGGCCGTGAGTGGCCGCGTAGTTGTCTCTCGCGTCGAGCGACAGCACCAGCGATCGGACAGTGGCGAGATAGTTCTCACGGAGTTCGGCGTGGAGGTGAGCGCTTTCGAGTGCCTTCGACGCCATGTTGCCAAGCGTCGTCAAGATGCTGCGGTCGTCTGCAGTGAAGGCGCGATCCTGCATTCCGCGCCGCGCCGCCAGGATTCCGACCAGACCGTTCGCGCACCCGAACGATGTGCATACCAGATTCGGCTGCCTGTTCCACTCATCCACCTGGGCCTCGACATCGGTGAGCCGTCCCTGACCCGGGGCGACGGGTCCGGGCCAGATCCCCTCACCATCCGTCGGACCCGGTTCGTGCG
>JBEKKD010000068.1:0-12868 GCA_050010895.1 Armatimonadota bacterium | reverse complement strand
TATCACCACTAAGGCGGAGAACGAGAGGCCATTCTGGCAGGGGGGAGCGGATATGCCGCTGTTGAGGAAGTCACACGGGCAGCTGACCCGGCAGGACATCAGGGAGTTCCTGGAGCGCGAGGCACAGATCATCCGGGATATGTTCGACTGGGCGGCTGACGGCCGCTGCGTCCAGGCCATCTGCAGGCTCCTCAACCGGCAGGGCGCGCCCCAGCGGGGAAACAGGAAACGTGCTCCAGGCCGGTGGTGGCACTCGGACGTGCGGGAGATCCTGCGCAATCCCGCATACATGGGGCGCTTCGTTACCTATCGCGACCCGAGAACGGGAGAGGAGACGCTGGCCGACCCCAAGCTGTGCCCGCCCCCGATCGTGGATCCGGCGGTATGGCAGGCGGCGCAGCCCGTGCTCGATGGCTACACCCAGCGCCGGCGCCCCCAGGTCAAGCGGCAGTTCCTCCTCTCGGGGTTCCTCACCTGCCTGAAGTGCGGGCGAATGCTCACCCTCCGGCAGCCCGGCGATCACCACAGGCATGGCGCCTGCAACGGCGCGGCGAGCGGAGAATGCGACGCGAAACACATCCCCGCGGCGGCTCTCGAAGCCGAGGTGTGGGGCTACGTCCAGCACCTGCAGGCGAGCCCGGGGATGCTGCGCGAGGTTGCCCGGCTCACCACCGAGGACCTACTCCCCCAGTGGCGGCAGGCGCTGGTTCGCGTCGGCGGGCAGATGAAGCACTGGCAGGGGCGGCTGAAGGAGCGGGGCGCTGACTTCGCCACCTACATGGCCGCAGTTACCGGCTTGTCTCCCGCCAGGACCATGTCTTGACAACATCCTATATAATATAGCGGGCAGCGTCTGCGGGTGATGTCCCGACTATTCCAGCGAAGGTCAGGCAGTGACGAGGTGTCGGGACATCACCCGCAGGGACGGACGGCGCGCAGCCGCGGCTTGCGACGGCAGTTGGGCTTACGGTATAATCGCGTGTTCCAAGGATACCTGACATGGTGAATGTGGCGATCATCGGGGCCACCGGATACGGTGGCGTCGAATTGATCCGACTGCTCCGTCCGCATCCCCAGGTTCGGCTGGCATACCTCTCATCCGAGACCTATGCCGGTCGGCGGCTCTGCGACGTCTATCCGCACTTCGCAGGGATGGAGGCCGAGTTTCGCGCGCTCGATCCGGCGGCGGTGGCGGCCGAGTGCCAGTTCGCGCTGATGGCAGTGCCATCGGGGAAGGCGCTGGAAGTCGCGCCGAAGCTATTGGATGCGGGCGTGCGCGCCATCGATGTCAGTCCGGACTTCCGGCTGAACGATCCCGCGCTCTATCCAATCTGGTACACGTTCGAACACACGCATCCGCAGCTTCTTGGCGAGGCCGCGTTCGGCATCCCGGAATGGTATGCGGACGACATCGCTCCGGCACGGTTGGTTGCTGCGCCGGGATGCTACAGCACGGCGGCCGTCCTGGCGCTGGCGCCGTTGGTGGCGGAGAAGCTGATCGATGCGACGGACGTTGTCGCTGATGGGAAGACGGGCGTCTCCGGCGCGGGACGCACGTCGCTAAAGCTTCCGTACCACTTCCCCGAGGCGAACGAGGACGTATCGGCGTACTCCGTGGGCGGGCACCGGCATCTGCCGGAGATGCTGCAGGTGCTGCGGGACGTGGGGGAAGGCGGGACGGTGGGGGTGACGTTCACGCCGCATCTCGTGCCGATGACGCGCGGGATTCTGATGACGTGTTACGTGAGGCCGAAGAAGGGCGTCGGGATCGAAGCGCTGCGCGATGCCATGGTGCGCCGCTACGCCGATGCGCCGTTCGTGCACGTCCTGCCGGAAGGCGAGTGGCCGCATACGAAGTGGACGGCGGGCACGAATCACTGTTTCGTCGGGATCGGGATGGATCGCCAGTCCGGCCGGGCGGTCGTGGTGTCGGTGATCGACAATCTCGGCAAGGGGCAAGCGGGTCAGATGGTGCAGTGCCTGAACCTGATGCTGGGCGTGGATGAGACGACGGCGCTCATGATGCCGGCGGCATACCCGTAGGGACGTATGAGAAAGACGACTCTGGAATCGAAGATCCCGGCGGCCATCGCGGCGATGGTGAAGGCGAACGGCCTGCGTATCGTGCCAGGCGGGGTGACCGCGCCCTGCGGGTTCGAGGCCTCGGCAGTGCGCTGCGGCCTGAAGAAGCGCGGCGCGGACCTGGCGCTGATCTACAGCGTGGCGCCTGCGGCCGGCGCGGGGATGTTCACGACCAACCGCGTGCAGGCCGCGCCGGTGCTGGTCAGCAAAGATCGGGTGGGGCGCGCGAACCTGCACGGTGTGATCGTGAATAGCGGAAACGCAAACGCGTGCACGGGGCCGGAGGGGTATCAGGATGCCGTGGCGATGGCCGAACAGGCTGCGGAGGAGTTGGGCGTTCTGTCCCGCTCCATCCTGGTCTGCTCGACGGGCGTGATCGGCCACGCCATGCCGATGGAGATCGTGTCGGCGGGGATCACGAAGGCGGTGGCGGCGCTGACCCCCGACGGCGGCGACCGCGCGGCCGAGGCGATCATGACGACCGATACCCGCTCCAAGTCCATCGCGGTCGAATTCGAGCTGGCTGGCCGACCGGTGCGTGTGGGCGGGATGGCGAAAGGCGCGGGCATGATCGCGCCGCACCTGGCGACGATGCTGGCGTTCATCACGACGGACGCGGACCTGAGCCCGGACATGCTGCAGGCGTGCCTGGGGCCGTCGGTGGAGCACTCATTCAACCGCGTCACCGTGGACGGCGACACCAGCACGAACGACGCGGTGCTGCTGCTGGCGAACCGGCAGGCGGAGGCTGGGCAGATCACGAGACGGCGCGAGCTGCATCGCTTTCAGGCGGCGCTGGACTGCGTGTGCTCGTATCTGGCGCGAGAGATCGCGCGGGATGGCGAGGGCGCGACGAAGCTGATCGAGGTGCGCGTGGGCGGCGCCGAAGCCGAGCGCGACGCGGTGCGGATCGCACGCACGATCGCGAACTCGCCACTGGTGAAGACCGCGCTCGGCGGCGGGGACCCGAACTGGGGGCGCATTCTCGCGGCGGCGGGGCGCGCCGGCGTGCGGTTCCGCGCGGATCTGGTCGAGCTGCATCTCGGGAACGTGCGGGTGGTGCGCAGCGGCGCGGCCGCGAAGTACGAGCTCTCGGCGGCCGAAGAGGCGATTGCTGGGCCGGAGATCGAGGTGATGCTCGACCTGCATGCCGGCGAGCACGAGGCGACGGTGTGGACGTGTGATCTGACCGCGGGGTATGTGAAGATCAACGCGGCCTATCATACCTAGGGCGAAGCGGCTTCGCCGCTTCGCACAGGTTGCCAGCCTGTGCCACAGAATGAGGCGGCTTTGGCAGCAAGCTACCGAAGCAACGGAAAGTGCCGAAGCAACAAGCACGTAGGGCGAGCATGAAGAGAGCAAAGGGCCAACCGGATATGGAGAGCCTGCGCCAACGGGCGGCGGTGCTGATCGAGGCGCTGCCGTATCTCCGCGAGTTCCGCGGCGAGACGGTGGTGATCAAGTACGGGGGCGCGGCGATGGTGGACGCTGGTTTGCGCGCGGAAGTGTTGAAGGACATCGTCCTGCTCGAGCACGTCGGCCTGAAGCCGGTGGTGGTGCATGGCGGCGGGCCGGAGATCAGCGAGATGATGCGGCGGCTGGGCAAAGAGCCGGCGTTCGTGAACGGGCTCCGGGTGAGCGACGAGGAGACGGTCGAGATCGCGCAGATGGTGCTTTCCGGCAAGACCAACCCGGACCTGGTAGCCGCGATCGCGCAGCAGGGCGGCCGCGCCATCGGTCTGAGCGGCAAGGACGGCGGCCTGGTGCTGGCGCGCAAGCTGAGCGGCCCGCACGACCTGGGGATGGTAGGTGAGGTCGCGGAGATCAGGCCGGAGCTGGTGAGCAGTCTGGTGGCGCAGGGGCTGGTCCCCGTGATCGCGCCGATTGCTGCAGGCGGAAATGGCGAGACGTTCAACATCAACGCGGACCACCTGGCGGGGAAGATGGCGGGCGCGCTGCGGGCGAGCAAGCTGATGCTGCTGACGGACGTGCGCGGGGTGTTGAGCGACCGCTCTGACGCGAAGAGCCTGATCTCGGAGTTGACGGCCACGCGCGCGAGGGAGATGATCGCTTCGGGCGAGATCGAGTCCGGCATGATCCCGAAGGTGGAGGCGTGCCTGGACGGTCTGTCGGCAGGCGTGAGCCGCTGCCACATCATCGATGGACGGCTGCCTCACGCGCTGCTGATGGAGCTGTTCACGGACGTTGGGATAGGGACGATGGTGGTGGCGGGATAGCCAACAACCGCGGTGGCGGCGGTCCAGTTGGTCCGTCGCCGGGATAGGGACGATGGTGGTGGCAGGATAGCCAACAACCGCGGTGGCGGCGGTCCAGTTGGTCCGCCGCCGGGATAGGGACGATGGTGGTGGCGTGACACGGCCGCGGCTTCGGCAGCAAGCTACCGAAGCAACGGAAATGCACAGGCTGCCAACCTGTGCCACAGATAGGGCGAGGTGATGAGAGATGCCGCTCTTTGAGTATCGCTGCAATGGGTGCGGCAAGAAGTTCAGCCTGTTGGTGGGCATGACGGCGGTGAAGGCGAAGCTGGCTTGCCCGAAGTGCGGTTTGAAGAAGGCGACGAAGCTGATCTCTCGCATCGCCCGGACGCCGAAGAGCGAGGATGACTTCGGCGACCTGCCCGATGATCTCGGCGGGGATTTGAGCGACATGGGCGATGAGGATATGGGTGGGGAGGGCATGGACGGCGACTTCGATGATGAGTAGGCGGCCGACGGGAGAACTGGCTTGAGACTAGATGAGGCGAAGGCGCTGGACCGCGCGCATCAACTGAATCTGTACACGCCGATACGGATGCCGATGGTGATGGCGCGGGGCGAGGGCGCGCGCCTGTGGGACACGGAGGGGAAGGAGTACCTGGATTTCGTCAGCGGCGGCCGCGCGGTAACGGGGATCGGGCATTGCCATCCGAAGGTGGTGGCGGCGATCTGCGAGCAGGCGCGCACGCTGATACACGTGTCGAATGACTTCTACACCGAGGCGCAACTGCGCCTGGCTGAGCGCCTGTCGAAGCTATTCGGAGGGCGCTGCTTCTTGTGCAACAGCGGCGCCGAGGCGAACGAGGCAGCGATCAAGCTGGCGCGCAAGCACGCGTACAAGAGCGGGGCCGCAGACAAGACGCAGATCGTGAGCGCGCTGAAGTCGTTCCACGGCCGGACACTGGCCGCGCTGGCGGCGACGGGGCAGCCGAAGTATCACAAGGGCTTTCAGCCGCTGCCGTCGGGTTTTGCGCACGTGCCGTATAACGACGTGAAGGCGCTGAAGGCCGCGGTGAGCGAGAAGACGTGCGCGGTGCTGCTCGAGCCGATACTGGGCGAGAGCGGAGTGTATCCGGCGACGCCGGAGTACCTGGGCACGGCGCGGGAGCTGTGCGACACCTACGGCGCGGCGCTGATACTCGATGAAGTGCAGACCGGGCTGGGGCGCACGGGGAGGATGTTCGCGTTCGAGCACTACGATGTTCGGCCGGATGTGATCACGCTGGCGAAGGCGCTCGGAGGAGGCCTGCCGATCGGCGCCATGATCGCGAGAGAGCCGGTGGCGTCGGCGTTCGAGCCGGGCGATCACGCGTCGACATTCGGCGGGAGCGCGCTGCCTTCGGCGGCGGCGCTGGCGACGCTGGACGTGATCGAGCAGGAGAAGCTGCCGGAGAACGCGGCGCGTATCGGCAAGAGACTGGCGGCGGGACTGCTGGAGATGCAGGCGGATGGGCTGCCGATCGAGGACGTGCGGGAGCGCGGCTGCATGATCGCGGTGGACCTGACTCGCCCGCAGGCGGCGTGGGTGAAGGACGAATGCGCGGCGCGAGGTCTGCTCATCAACACGGTCGGCGACGATATGCTGCGACTGCTTCCGCCCATGGTGCTGACCGAACGGGAAGCGGACCGGGGGACCGCGATCCTGAAAGCGGTCCTGGCGGCCGCGCCGCAGACATAGCGTGGACATCCCATTCCTCATCGTGGTCGCGGTCACGCTGCTGTTCGTGACGGCGATGGTCATCTTTCGCATGCTCGCCAGTGGAGCTACCGCGCGGCAGATAGCGTTCCCGGTGGTCGAGGTGTGGGTGACGCTCATCCTCTGGGTTGCGATATTCCGGGCGCTGTCGGCGGCGATCGGGACGCCTGAGGGGGTGAGCGCGGGAGGGGAGTTGGGCGATCTCGGGGCGCGTGTCGCGAGATTGCCGGCAGGCACGAGGACCTGGTTGCTTTCGGGGGCCGGGATAGCGGCGGCGCTGCTGGTGCACTTGCTGTGGACGTTGGGGAGGGCGATGCGGGGTCACGAAGCCGGCCACGGATGAACGCGGGGGCCCCGCCTGACGGCGGGAAACGGCGCGGCGTCGGCACTGAAGTGCCGACGCAACGGCACTGGGGAGTGGGCGGGAGCGAGAGGAGACGGCGGTGTCGCTGAAAGGGAGAAGCTACTTATCGGTCGCCGATCTGACGCCACAGGAAGTGGACGATGTGTTGCGCGTGGCGGCAGAGCAGAAGTCGGGGAAGGTCACCCGCGAGCAGACGGCGTCGCTGGCGCGGGGCCGAAACCTGGCGATACTGTTCGACAAATCCTCTCTGCGAACCAGGATTGGCTTCGAGGTGGCAATGAACCAGCTCGGCGGGCATGCCGTCTACCTGGCGCCGGCCGATATCCGGCTGGGCGATCGCGAGCCGGTGGCGGATGTGGCGAAGGTGCTAGGCCGCACGGTCGATGGGATCGCGGCGCGGCTTTCGAAGCACGAGTTCGTGCAGGAGTTGGCTCAGTTCTCGGGCGTGCCGGTGGTGAACGCGATGTCGAACCTCGAACATCCGTGCCAGGCGCTGGCGGACCTGATGACGATGCGGGAACATAAGGGCGAGCTGAAGGGTCTCAAGCTGGCCTGGGTTGGCGACGGCAACAACGTGTGTCAGTCGCTGCTCCTGATCGCGTCCATGTTCGGCATGGACATTCACATCGCGTCGCCTGCGACCTACGAGCCGAAACAGGGGATCCTGGAAAGGGCATCCGAACTGGCGAAGGCGAGTGGGGCGAAGATCGCGGTATGGAACGATCCGCAGCGCGCGATCGCCGGCGCCGACATCGTGGAGACGGATGTGTGGGTGAGCGCGGGGATGGAGGAGCAGGCGCTGCGGCGGCGGATGGATTTCCGCTCGTTTCAGTTGAACGGAGCGCTGCTGAAAGAGGCGAAGCCGGACGCGATCGTGCTGCATTGCTTGCCGGCGCACCGAGGCGAGGAAGTGACGGACGAGGTGACGGAGAGCCCACAGTGGGCGGCGTTCGATGAGGCGGAGAACCGGCTGCATACGCAGCGGGCGCTGCTGAGCATGATGCTCTCCTAGACGCCGATGAACGCCGATGCAAGCATGGCGCCTTCGGCGCGGGGGCAGGAGATCGAGGAGAGGCAGCAGTGAGCGTGGGCTGGATTACGCAACTGCAGGAGCGGTAAGATGGCAAAGCTGGTGCTGGCATATTCCGGCGGGTTAGATACGTCGGTGGCAATCCGGTGGATCAAGGACAACTACGGCATGGATGTCTATGCCGTGGCGATCGATCTCGGCGAGGAGCGGGACTATGAGGGGATCCGCGAGAAGGCGCTGAAGATCGGGGCGATCGGCTCGGAGGTGATCGAGGCGAAGGAGGAGTTCGCGCGCGATTTCATCTTCCCGGCGCTGAAGGCGAACGCGATGTACGAGGATCGGTATCCGCTCTCGACGGCGCTCGGGCGGCCGCTGATAGCGAAGCTGGTGGGCGAGGTGGCGATCCGCGAGGGCGCGGACGCGGTGGCGCACGGCGCGACGGGCAAGGGCAATGACCAGGTGCGCTTCGAGGTGACGTGGATGTGCCTCTTCCCGCAGCTCAGGCACGTGGCGCCGATCCGCGAGTGGGGGATGAGCCGCGAGCAGGAGATCGATTACGCGAAGCAGCACGGCATTCCGGTGCCGGTCGAGAAGAAGTCGCCGTACAGCTACGACACGAACCTGTGGGGCAAGAGCGCGGAAGCGGGGCCGCTCGAGGACCCGTGGGTGGAGCCGCCGGATGATGTGCATCAGTGGACGAAGGACCCGGACGCGGCGCCGGACAAACCGGCGTACGTCGAGATCGGGTTCGAGAAGGGCGTGCCGGTGAGCCTGGACGGCGAGAAGCTGTCGCCGGCGGCGCTGATCGCGCGCGTGAACGCGCTGGCGGGCGAGCACGGCGTGGGCCGCACCGACATGATCGAGAACCGGCTCGTAGGCATCAAGTCGCGGGAGACGTACGAGTGCCCAGCGGCGGCGGCGCTGGTGAGCGCGCACCGCGATCTGGAGGCGATGTGCCTGGAGCGCGAGGTCGGGCATTACAAGCGGATGCTGGAGCTGAAGTACGCGGAACTCGTGTACTACGGACTCTGGTACAGCCCACTGCGGCGCGCGCTGGACGCGTTCATGGACAGCACGCAGGAGACGGTGACCGGGACGGTGCGGATGAAGCTGCACAAGGGCAACTGTATCCCGGCGGGGCGCAAGTCGCCGCATTCGCTCTATCGCTACGACCTGGCCACCTACGAGACGGGCGACACGTTCGATCAGCGCTCGAGCGTGGGGTTCATCCGGCTGTGGGGTCTGTCATCGCAGATCGCCGAGCAGATTCGCCGCGAGGCTGGAGAGGAGTAGCCCATGCGCCTGTGGGGCGGGCGGTTCTCCAAGGGCCCGGATGACCTGGCCCGCGAGTTCACGGTGTCGCTGCCCTTCGACCAGCGGCTGGCCGAGCACGACATCGCGGGCAGCATCGCACACGTGCGGATGCTGGGGCACTGCCACATCCTGCGCGCGGATGAGGCGCGGCTGCTGGAGGCCGGCCTGGAGAAGGTGCGCGCGGGGCTGAAGAGCGGGGAGCTGCAGCTCGATCCGAACTCGGAGGACATCCACACCGAAATCGAGCGGCTGCTCGGCGAGCAGGTGGGCGCAACAGCGGGGAAGCTCCACACCGCGCGCAGCCGCAATGACCAGGTGGCGCTCGACCTGCGGCTGTTCCTGCGCGACGAGATCGATCAGCTTCGGGAGCGGGTTGCGGCGCTGCAGACCGTGATCGCGAACCTGGCGGAGGAGCACCTCGAGACAGTGATGCCGGGGTACACCCACCTGCAGCGGGCGCAGCCGGTGTCGTTGGCGCAGCACCTGATGGCGTACTGCTTCATGCTGCAGCGCGATCGGGAGCGGCTTGCGGAATGCCGCAAGCGGGCGGATCTGTGCCCGCTCGGCGCGGCGGCGCTGGCCGGGACGAGCTTCCCGATAGATCCCGCGTACGTCGCGAAACAATTGGGCTTCGCGGGCCTGTGCCCGAACAGCATGGACGCGGTGTCCGATCGCGATTTCGTGGTGGAGTTCCTGGGCGACGCGACCATCTGCATGGGGCACCTCGCGCAGTTGTGCAGCGAGATCGTGCTCTGGTCGACGGCGGAGTTCGGGTTCATCCGGCTGGATGACGCGTGGTGCACGGGGTCGAGTATTATGCCGCAGAAGCGCAACCCGGACGCGGCGGAGCTGGTGCGCGCGAAGTCGGGCCGGGTGGTGGGCCGGCTGGTGGGACTGGTCACCTCGCTCAAGGCGCTGCCGCTCACCTACAACAAGGACCTGCAAGAGGACAAGGAGGGGCTGTTCGAGGCGGTTGACACGCTGACCATGTCGCTGAACGTGACGAGGGAGATGCTGGCGACGGCGACGTTCGACGCAGCGCGCATGGCGGAGGCGTCGAGGGGCGGGTTCTCGACAGCGACCGAGGTGGCGGACTACCTGGTACGGAAGGGGCTGAGCTTTCGTGAGGCGCACGGGGTCGTCGGGCAGATCGTGAAGCACTGCGAGACAGAGGGGATCGGGTTCGAGGAGATTGCGCCGACGGAGTGGCGGTCGTTCTCGACGGAGTTCGGGGATGACATCGTGCAGTACATCACGCCGACGGGCGCGATGGCGGCGAAGAAGTCACCGGGGGGCACCGCGCCGGAACGGGTGAGGGAGCAGATCGAGCGGGCGCGGGGGATGGTGGAGGACGGGTAGCTGTAGAGATGGGTTTCGGGACTGAAGTCCCGAAACACCAGGCGGCGCGGCGTCGGCACTGAAGTACCGACGCAACGGGACGGGAGTCGCCTCCCTCCCCTACGCGCTGAAGGTCAGCCGCCCATCGGCGTGCTGGCGGCGGTTTCGAACATGGCGACGACATTCTCAGGTGGCGTGCCGGATTGGATGGCGTGGGAGGGGCCGAGGATGTAGCCGCCGCCGCGGCCGAGGGTGCGGATGTAGTTCCGAACTGCGTCTTCCACGTCGGTGACTGAGCCGAAGGGAAGCGTGGTCTGGACGCTGATGCCGCCCTCGAAGCAGAGGTGGTCGCCGTACTGCTCTTTCATCACCACCGGGTCCATGCGGTCGGCGCTGAACTGGAGCGCCTGGAGCACATCTATCCCCATGTCGATGAGGCCCGGGATAGCGTCCATGACGCCGCCGTCGGAGTGGTAGATGACTTTCGAGCCATACTCGTGGATGACCGCGTTCAGGCGCTGGTGGTAGGGTTTGATGTGCTCCTCCCACATCGGGAGGGACACGATCAGGCCGCGCTGGCCGGCGATGTCGTCTCCGGTAAAGCTCAGCTCGACCTCGCGGCCCGCGGCCTCGAGGATATTGCGCGTGCAAGCGATGTGGAAGTCGGTGACGCGGGTCATGATCTCGTGGAAGAACTCCGGGCGCTCGATCATATCCATGAAGGTCTGCTCGTACCCGCGCATCCACCAAGTGCGCTCGAAGGGGTTGCCGCTGAGGATGCAGAGCGCATAGTCGCGGCGGGCGGTTGCCTGGGCGAGCAGATCGGGGAGGAGCGAGTAGTCCCACCAGTCGGCCTGGGGCCAGCGGTAGTCGCGCAGGCCGGCGATGTCGTTGACCGCGGCGAGAGGATAGCGCTCGATCTCGTAGTAGGCGGCGTCTCCGTAGGAGATCGCCTTGCGCCAGACGCCCCAGATGTCCTCGTAGGCGTCGGCGCGGCGGCCCAGGCTCGGGCCCCGGTATTCGGCGCCGGTGCCGCGGTATTCGCCGACGACGGCGACATCGACGTACCGTTCGAGCCAGCGGTCGAGGCCCTCGCCGTCGAGCCCGAGGTGCCGAGCGAGCTTCGGGCCCGTGGTGCCCTCGAATCCGCCGCAGATGAGCGAGATAGGGACGCGGTCGGTTTCCTGGTGATCGAGCGCGAGGCGCACTCGCTCGCGGGGTGAGAGCGTTTCGCGGACCCGGCTCACTCACTGCCTCTCGTTCTGACCCATTCGGCGACCATCGGCACCTGGAATCGCCAATGACCGGCCGGGTCATGCTCGACGATGCTGCGGCCGGTGAGCGTGCGAAGTCCGGCCTCAACTGCCTCTGAATCGGCCGAGATCTCAGCGGCCAGGTGCGGCACATCGATGCCGCCCTGCGATCGGGAGATCGCCCGCGTGATGGTTCTCAGGTTCTCGTCGAGCTGGCGCCACATTTCGGCAAAGTAGAGGTGCGCGCTCTCGAGGGCGCGCTCGGTCACCAGTTCCACATCAGCGGCCGCGGCCTCTTTTCGGCCTTCCATATTGAGGTGGTTGATCAGCTCGTAGCAGAGAGCCTGGATGAGATAGGGCTGGCAGCGCGTGTGCGCCAGGATTCCGTCAACGCTCTCCGGAGTGTAGCTCACCTCGAACTCGGGCACGGGCTGGGTGACCAACTGGCGCGCTTCCTGCTCGTGGAGGTAGCTCACGCGGATGAGCTTGGTGCTGATGAGGATGTCGGGCCAGTTGAGCACCATTTCGTCGGGGCGGTGAGAGCCGGCGAAGAGCAAGACGATTCGGGCATGATGCTGGATGATGTGACGGAACTGGTCCAGCAACTCCTGGGGCAATCGCCCTTCGCGGATGGAGGTTTCGATGCGTTCGAACTCGTCGAGGCAGAGCAGCAGGTGGCGCCGGGGTCCGAGCCGTTCCTCCGCGCTCGCGACCCAGGTGGCGAACACGGAGAAGGGATTCTCCGCCAGGTCGGCGGCGGCGAGGGGGGGCATGGGGATGCCCCGGCGATGGAGGGCGGCGGAGGCGGAGGCGGTGATGCTCTGGAAAAACGCGCCGACGTTCTCGCGGACCTGCATCGCCTGCGCGTCCAGGAAGGCGGGCACGAATTCGCTGCCGAGCAGGCGGGGTAACTGGAGCAGCACGGAGGTTTTCCCCATGCGCCGGGGGCCCCAGAGGACGAGGGTGGGCTTCGCCGACCCGCCCAGCAGGCTGACTTCGATCTCGCGTACGATATCTCGCCGGCCGACGAAGAGGTTGGTCTCGGTTTCTTCGATCGGCTGTCCGAAGACGAAGGGGTTGTGCACGAAACCGGCGGCCTTATCGGCTGCGGCGATCTCGTCGAGTCTGGCGAGGGCGATATCGCGCCACGCGCGGGTGATGCTGAGGAGCATGCGGGGGACCGGGCCGTCCTCGAGGGCGAGCCGGCGGCTGAGATCGTCGGCGCCCTCGATCAGGCGCTGGAGGGCGCGGCGCCGGTTGTAGGGCAGAGTCGCGCTGAGGTGCTGCTCGGCGAAGCGCGTGAGCACGGAGAGCTCGGGAAGCGCCGCCTGGAGCATCTCCGGAAGCTGGACGCCCTGCGCGGCCGGCCGCTCCACTTCAGCGCCCGCGGCGGCGATCTTGTGGATGGTGTCGAGACGCGCGAGCTGTCGGGTGACGATGTGCATGAGGGCGACGCGGGCGACCGGGGCCTGGGTCGGGCGCTCCGAGATGATGAACAGACACTCGTCCACGCCC
>JBEKKD010000067.1:0-12903 GCA_050010895.1 Armatimonadota bacterium | reverse complement strand
AGCGCGCGGTCGGGCACTGCCGCGGGGTGGTCCACTGGCGACGATTCGGAATGCCTGATCTGCCAGTGGGAGTCGGAGTCGAACGCGTGCGACCCCGGCGCCGATCGGACGCATACCGCAACACCAGCCGTTCCCGCCGTGTCCCTTCCTTCATCGATACGTCTTCCCGTTCACTCATTCGCTCTTACGAGTCGCGCCCCACCCTGTAGCTGACGCAGTCCTGGCACGCCATCGCTCGTTCGGCCGCGGCAGTTCGCGGCGGCGCCTTCACTGTCTGAGTTCCTCCGCCCCTGGAACCGGAGCATTCCCTGCCAAGCGAGCGATCGGCTTCTCCGGTCGTGATTCATCAATACATCATCATAATCCAGAGTTACTGCTGAGGTTACCATGTGGATCGTCTACGTTGCGCTCGCCGTCGCGTTGGTGGTGGGGATCCGGTATCTTCGGAAGCTGCAGGCCGAGTCGAAGCCAAAGCAGCCGAGAACGCTGAAGAACTTCCAGAGCGACTGGAAGCGAGAGAAGAGACTGCAGGCGAGAGAGCACAGGGCGAAGGCGCTGGCGGCCGCGCTGCACGGGCTCTCTCGCCATCTCGAAACGGTCGACAGGTCCAAGCAAGGCAGGGGGCTGAGGAAGGCTGAGAAGCTGCTGGACGCCATGGTGAGTCTCGATCAGTACGGCCGGAAGCAGTTGGAGTGGCTGCTGATGGTGGTGCGGTCGAGAGAGGTGTGGCTGCTGGTGCAGAAGGCGTTGTGGAAGACGTTCGAGCGCAACGGGGGCATCCGAGCGATCGACAAGATCAACGTGCTGCGCATGATCAGCGAAGAGGGCAGAAGCATCAATGCCCGCGTCTGGGCGCTGGGCGAAATGCCGTCGGTGCTGGCGGATATGCCGAACGTCTGGGAGCTGGCGCTCTCATCGATCACGCTCTGCTGGCAAGAGGTCGATCGGCAGATCGCGGATGCCGGCAAGCAGGTTCTCAAGCCGCTGTCCGAGGCGCGGGCGGTGTGGATGCGCGATCTGATCTGCCACATGATCGTGTCCTCGACCAGCAGGCCCGTGATGCTCTTCGCCATCCCCGCGACCGAAGGTTTCGCCGCCCCCGCCGACATCGAGAAGGCGCTGCGCTCGATCTGGACCTGCGGAGAGAACGTGCTCGAGGGTGAGATCATGGACGTCGTCGCCACCTCCCTGCGAGTGCACCGGGACCTTCACCCCGCGGAGTACGAGAAGGTGGCAGGGGAGCAGCAGGCGGGGCTGAGGGAGCGGATCACCCGCGAGGTGGACGACCCCCGCCGCCAGGTGGAGAAGAGGCAGTTCTCTCCCGCGCCGAACGTGTAGTTGGGACTGTGGCTCAGTAGGGGGATCGTTGTTGCGCGCCCTGGGCAGTGAACGGCCCAGGGCGTGTCGCACGTACTGATGGGCGGCCGGGGAGGGGCCTTCGGTAGCAGAGCTACCGAAGGAACGGCAAGAGGGTCTGAGTCTCAGGGGATGCCCTGGCTCAGGGTATATGTATACCCCCAGTAAGCCCCGGCATCTCCGCCGATGCTATCCTCACCGACCCGAGTAGCGCCGAGTATGACGGCACCGACAACGGGCTCCGCGCCTGCATCTCGGCGCGTAGGCTCTGCACCTCCGCAACCAGAGTGCGTACAGCAGCTGCCAGCGGCTCCTTCTTGGTACTCGTCAATACCGCCTTCAGTGCCAGCGTCGCTGAGATCGGGTTGCTTATCCCGTCAGGGTCATCGACCGCTGACCGCATCTGCTCGATGAGTTGCTTGCGCGTCTCCCGCCAGCTATCCGGGTCTTTCAGATCGACGTATATCGCTCGGAGCGTGCCGACGTCGAACGGGAGCTTCTGGCCCGGTTCGGCGAGCAGCACAAAGGGCTTCCTCACCATGTGGCGGATCGCGAGTTCGTAGAAGACGTTCGGGTTCTGCTGGGCCAGGTCGGCGACGACCATAGGATCATCGAGCAGGTGCGTGATGATCTGTTCCGTGATCAGCCCCGGCTTCGCGACTCTGTCACTACGGACCGCTTCGAATCCACACTTCGCGGCAGCCGGCCTTATCACGTGCTTCAAAAGCTGGTCAGCCCTTCTCCGTATGGGCTCGCCCTGCTCGCCGATCGGGCAGATAACGAAGCAGGGCGGCTTCTTCGAGTCGCTCGTCTTCCTGGGCATTCCCCTCGCTCCTCAGCGCCAACCGTTCTGCGCCAGTCGCAGTCTATGCCGAAGGGTGTCGCCAGTCAATGACTCACCGGGATGTCGTCGAGCACCTGCCGGGCACGGTCACGCCTGTTGCTTCGGCACCTCTGCTGCCGAAGCAACGACGTAGAGGAGGCGGTGGCGATCTGACTGCCGATAGTGATGCAGGCGGTGGGGGTCTGACCGAGTTGTCTGGGTGCAGGTGTTCCTGATGGGGGGAGTCGCCTCTCTCCGGTCGGCTCCGCAGGTCTTGATCCCTCGCATAACTCGTCGCTTTCCGTCAGCTGACGGACGAGTCGCTCGGGATGACAGTTCTGTGCTTTCTTGCTCGCCCAGATCTCCCGGTCACACCCGGGCGGCGGCCGTTCCTTGACGCCTCCCCGGCGGGTGGGTAGAATTGCCGTGTCATGGCTATTACCAAGGCAAAGACGAAGGCGAAGAAGAGGGCCAGGCAGTTCCTGGAGGATTCGCAGGGACGTCGCGCGTGGGTGGTGCTCCCCATCGAGGAGTATGACGAGTTGATCGAGGCCGCGGAGCAACGCGAGGACATCCGTCACCTCGAAGAGGGCAAGAAAATCAAGGGCAAGGATGTCCGCTGGGAGCAGGTGAAGGCCAAGCTTCGGGCTGATGGCAAGCTTCCCTGATGCGCCTGGTGATCTCCCCCGGCGCGGAGCGCGATCTTGGCAGGTTGTCGCGTGATATAGCTGTTCGCGTGGCCTCGGCGATCGACCGACTCTCCCAAAACCCGCGTCCTCCCGGCTGCCTGCTGCTGCGCGACTATCACCCGCCTACGTGGCGTATCCGCGTGGGAGCCTGGCGCGTCCTGTACGAGATCGACGATGATGCCGGCATCGTGAGAATCCGCGGCGTCCATCACCGCGGCGAGGCGTACTGACCATCGCCGTTGTTCCCGTTGCTTCGGCACCTCTGCTGCCGAAGCCCCTCCGTCGGTGCCCTTCACGTCGTGCCATCGAGACGATGCTCATCCGGTCGGCTCGTCGCCAGCCCCTCGGTCGGCCCATTCTAGCCCGATCAGGCTTCGGCAGCAAGCTGCCGAAGTAACCCGCAGCGGCTTGCAATGACAGGCCAGGGGTGGGCCGCCCCTGTCGAGGTTCACAGCCCGCCGTCCAGGATGAATCGGAGTTCCAAGTGGGTATATGGAATATATCCGTTGGCCCCAAGCGGCAGACTGGATGGCGCCGAGAGCATCAGCCGGACACGGGTGCAGACCATTGGAAAACACTCATCTGCTGGATGAAGGTGTGAGGGCGGGCGCGCCGGCTTCGCTGGCGCTTCGGCATCGTGTCTATCGGAGACTATCCTCGTGGCGCCGAACCGGCTCGACGTGGGCGGCGATTCCCGCCGGTATCGGGCTGTTCCTGCTCTGGTGCTGCCTCGGCGACCGAAACAGCGACGAGTAGGCCCCACTCTTTCGTCTGACTCCTCCCCTTCTCCTCGAACGCCCGCACCATCGCTGCGCTGCGAGATTGCCACGCGCGCTGCGGCGGGCAATAGGAAGTCTGCGGCACTTCGGCGAAATCCGTGCTCGGGGAAATGAGGCGGGTGCAGTGACCGTTGTAGAGCGCAAGCCACCAGTCCGACAGCGGGCGGCCGTCGCCGAACGAGACGGCACTATTCAGTCTGCGGCCCGCGCCATGCGGATCGTGCGAGCGCTCTCCTACGCGACCGCGCCGAAATCGGTGGCCGAGCTGTCGCTGGAACTGGGGCTCCACAAAGTCACGCTGGTGCGTCTTCTGCGCACGCTCATGTCCGAGGGCGTTGCCGTCCAGGAGGCGGGGACGAAGCGGTACGCCTGGAATCCTGCGAGCCTGATACGGCTGGTGGCGTTCATGAACCCCGTGCTCGCGGTGGCGGAGGCGGTGCAGCAGACGCTCGACGAGGTGGCCGCGACCGCGGGTGGCACCATGCTGCTGTTCGTCCCGCACCCCAGGGGCCGGGTCGCCTACGTCGCCGCGCAGGCCCTTCCTGACACTCCTGTGCGGTTCGAGATTGCGGTTCTGCCGCCGGCGCCCCTCCACTCGGTGGCAGGCGGCAAGTGCTATCTCGCGCACCTGCCGGAGGCCGATCTCGAGGCCTACATCAGGGGCGGGCTGATCAGTGTGAGCGAGCGCACCATTACGTCACCGGAACGCCTGCGCGGCGAGCTCGCATCCGTGCGCGAGCTCGGCTACGCCCTCAACCGGGGAGAGGGGATAGGGCAGTCGGACGGAGTCGCGGTCCCGCTGCACGGCGCCTCCGGAGACGTGATCGGCGGGGTATCACTGGCCTATCCGGGCGCGTTCCCGCGGGGCTTCAAGATCGAGGCCACGGCCGGCGTGCTGCGGCAGTCCGCGGAGGCGCTCTCGGTGATATTGAGCTACGACTGGTGGGCCTCACGCGCGCGGGAGTCCCGCTCCCGCATGGGGCCTCGGCAATTGGCTCCCAACTCCCCCGACCCGGGGTTCGGCGACGACGCGATACCGGCCGTGCGGTCGGCCGCGCGGGCGATGCGCATACTGTCGCTGCTGCTCTCGGTGCCGGAGGGGGTGCCGGCGAGTGAGGTGGCCCGGAGGCGGGGGCTGTCGGCGCTCACCGCCACTCGCCTGCTGCGGACGCTCGAGCGCGAGAGCGTGATCGTGCGCGACGCGCCGATGCAGGGCTACCGGGTCAATCCGCTGCCATGGATCCGCATCGCCTCTTTCCTGCGGTCGGCTGCCGGCCTTGTGGAGATGACCCGCGCCGTGCTCCAGCGACTGTCCGACGCCACCGATATGATGTCCAGCATCACCGCTCCGGACCCGACCGGACGGTTGCTGGTCGATCAACAGGTAGTGATTTCGAACCGGCCCGTGCGAGTGAATAGGAACGAGAACGTTTTCGCTCCCCTGCACGCCACCTCGGGCGGGAAGTGCTACCTCGCCCACCAGTCGCCGGGATGGCTGGAGCGGTACATCGAAGCCGGTCTGCCGACGTGGACGGGGGCCACCATCACCTCGGCGCAGGAGCTGATGAGGGAACTGGCGTTGACGCGGGAGCGGGGGTACGCGTTGAACATCGAGGAAACATCCGCCGGCGTGGGCGCGATAGCGGTGCCGCTCCGCGATACTTCGGGGCGAGTGGTCGGAGCGGTGACGCTGACATCGGTGGTATCGGAATTCACGAGAGAGACCGTCCGCCAGTGGCTGCCACTGCTGCGGGAAGCTGCCGAGCGCTTATCAGGGATTCTGGCGCCCGATTGGCGCGAGCGCTTGTCCGGACCCGCCTAGAGGCAGCGTAGGGGCGTTAATGAAACACCCTTTCACATATCGAAACGATGTTCCACGGCCTCCCGGAGATGGTAGAATACCTGAGCCTCCGTAACCGCTCTGAGTTTCCGCGCAGCGTGAACCCGACTACGGGGGTGAACAGACCCCGGCCCGGTCGCTGCTTTGGGCGCCTCCCCCTCACGTCCAATGCTGGCATCGGGCCGGTTTTTATTGTGCCGGCGCCCGGCGCCGAACCCCCCAACGGCAGTTCCCGCAGCGCTCCAGCCGTCGCGGGCGATGTATCGCCACCGACCCACGGGAAACCGGCGAAGTGTGGCAAGAGACTTATGGCCCCGTCGGGAGAAGCCCGCTGGAGGGTAGCGTGGGAATGCCCGTGCGCGTTGTTATCGCCGAAGATGAGTGGTTGATCGCCGCAGCTCTGCGGCGCCAGGTGGAAGCGTGTGGCTGTGACGTGCTTGCCGCGGTCGGTACGGGGGCGAGAGCGGTCACCGCAGCCTGTTCCGAGCATCCGGACCTGGTGCTGATGGATGTCCAGATGCCCGAGATGGACGGGCTGGAGGCGACTCGCAGGTTGATGGAGCAGTCTCCGACCTGCGTGGTGATCGTTACCGGGAAGGCGAAGCAGGAAGAGGCGGCCGAGCAGGCCGGGGCCATGGACTGCATCATGAAGCCGCTGCTGTCCGGCCAGATTCCGGCATTGGTGGAAAACGCGCGGCGGCGGTTCATGCGGTTCGCAGCGCTCGACCGCGATGAGCGCTGCCACGAGGAAGCGCTGCAGGCGTGGGCGGCGCTGCGACGGGCCGTCAGGGCGCTGATGGAAAGCGACGGTCTGACGGAAGACCAGGCGTTCGATCGCCTGGAAGCAGAGGCGCGGGACCGGAGCACATTGGCAGAAGCACTCGCCTAGCAGGCGCTGTCTTGGCGTGAAACGCGCTCCTCCCCTACGAGTTGGTTCGCACACACCGGGCGCTCCCACACGGGGCGCCCGAGTCGCGTTTGGGGACGGGCTGACCGGCCGCTGGAAACTGGTACCGAGGAAACGCGCCGCGCGCCCCGAAAGAGACAGCATGACCGGGTGCGGTGAGAGTGGATGTTCGCACTCGGGAAGCAAGGAGCCAGATGATGAAGCTGAGCATCGATACATGGGTCTTCTGTGAAAACTGGTCGCTGGACAAGCTGATCGAGGTCTGCCGTTCGGCCGGCTACGCGGGCGCGGAGTTTCGGGCGGAAGATGGTCAGAAGCACGGCGTGGAGCTGGAGGCCACTGCGACGCAGCGGCAAGAGATCCGGCGCAAGCTGGAGGACGGGTACATCGAGGCATCGTGCATCTCCACCAGCCAGTGTCTGCACCAGTTCGATGAGAAGAAGCGGAAGAGTGCCATCGACCGGGCGAAGCGCTTCGTCGATCTCGCCGCCGACATCGACTGCCGCGCGATACGCGTCTTCGGCGACGGGGATCGCATCGGGGATACGGATTCGCGCCAGGCGATCTGCAGCACGGGTGACGCGCTCCACGAAGTGGCCGAGCATGCCGCGGATAGCGATGTGATGGTGGCGTTCGAGATGCACGGGCAGTTCAACCTGTGGAAGTACGCCGTGGGCGTTGTCGAGCACGCCGATCACCCGAACGCGGCGCTGAACTACAACTCCGATACGCGCGATCTCGTCGCCGGGTCAGTGGGCGTGACCTATTCGCGCGTCCGCGATCACATCGAGCACGTTCACCTTCACGACCTGGAGTCGGACTTCCCCTACGTGGAGCTGTTCCGGTTGCTGCAGGAAGACGGATACGAAGGCTTCACTTCGTTGGAGGTGGACTATCGCGGCGGCGATCCGGAGAAGGTGATGGCGCTGTACGGCGAGCTGTGGCGCGCCCAGGTGGCGCTGGCAGCAGGATGGTGAGGGGCTGCTGGGATTCCTCCGTAGAGCGTGCATTTCCCGAGGAGAGTGGCAGATGAGTAGGTGCGTGACCGCGTTGTTCGTCGCCCTGATCGCAAGCTGCTGGCTCGGCATCGGCTGTGCGGCGAAGCCGGCTCAGATCAACGATGCGAAGGACAAGCAGCTCCTGGCGGCCTTCCTGAAGCAGGTGGCCGACGTGCCGAATCGGATCACTGCGGAGTACTGCAAGAAGGCGGCAGACACTGACGCCGATGAGTCGGAGACATACACGTGGCTGGTGACGCCGTACGTTCACACCACGCTGGCGGCCTATGAGCTGACGGGCGACCCCACGTATCTGGACGAGTTCGTGGGGTTGTTCGAGAACGAACGTTCGGCGCTGACCAAAGGGCCGGACGGGTTTCTGGGCTGGTACGGAATACCGGACCCAAATGACGGGGACCCGAACGATCCCACACACAGGACGGATGCGGTCATTTCGAGCTTCCGGACGGTGGAGATGATCTGCGATTTCGTGACGCTGATCGACCGCGATCCGGCGCTGAGGAAGAAATATGCGGCGCAGCGGAAAGCGTACCTGGACCTGGCGGAAAACCACCTGGTGAAGAAGCACACCGTGCGCGGCGACTACGTTGACCTCGGCAGGGGGGGCGCGGTCTACCGCTCGGTGGCGCATGGGATGAACGCCCGGCAGACGCGCCTGACCATGCCGCACAACAAGAACTCGATCATCATGCACGGGCTGCTCGCGCTCTACCGCGTCACCGGCAACGACGAATACATGCGGAAGGCGATCGAACTGGGCGTGCGCTACAAGCATTCGCTGACGCTGAAGAACGGCCACTACGAATGGAACTACTGGGACCCCGCGGGCGCGTGGGATGTGCGCAAACAGGCGCCGACTGAAGGACGACACGGCGCGCAGCACGAAACAACCGTGCTGCGGGAGTGGAAGCACTGGATCGGCCCGGAACACAGGGGCGGCTATTATTCCAGCACACTGTCGCAGGCGATCGCGCTCTACGACTACGGCCTGGTGTTCGACAAGACCGATGTGGACCGGTTCCTGCGCACGCAGCTCGAGATGTGTTGGAATGGGAGCATGACGGACCCGAAGTGGGCGCGAGTGGACGGCACCACCCCTGCGCAGTACACGCAGGGCGAGTATATCTGCGATGCGCTCGCGCCGTTCAGCGACAAGGTCGCCGAGTTCCTCTACACCGGGGCCCGCCAGGACCAGTTGCTGCGCGAGTCGGGCGATGACTGGAGCGGCGGGCCGATAGCGAGCGGCTGGCTGGAGGGGAAGCTGATCGAGCTGCCGGCGGCGAAGGGCGGGAAGCAGGTGTACCTCGATTACGGCAAGCGGTTCCTGGCGAAGAAGGCGAACCGCGATTTCCTGAAGGCGCTGGCATTCCAGGTGACGCCGCCGGGGTACACCGCGCCGGAGGTTCCGAGTCAGATGAAGGATATGCCGCAGGAGCCGGGGGCGGAGTGAAACATGGAGACGCGACGATAAGAGGAGTGGCGTCCGCGGAGCGGACGCCGATTATCGTATGGTAACGACGTGATTCCTCGCTTCGCTCGGAATGACACAAACGGCGAGATTGCCACGAGCGCCTCGGTTCCTATCAGAGCCGCGGCGCTCTCGTAATGACAGTAGCCCTCCTACTTCACCACCCGCACCATCACGTCGCCGAAGAGGCCGTAGGGGACGAGGTTCGGCTTTTCGACGAATCGCGGGAGATCGACGAAGGAGAAGGGACCGGTGGTGACGGGGCGCTTCTCGGCGAGGTGGCTGGGGCCGAGGAGATTGCGCGGGCTGCCGCAGAGTTCGATCTCGATGTGATTGCGGCCGGGCTCGATGTGGCGGGTGATGTCCGCTTCGTAGGGCGGCCAGGCGCGCACTTCCGCGAGCGTGCCGTTGATGTGAACTGCTACGCAACCGCTGTGCTGCGGCCCGACCTTCACCACTGCGCGCTCTCCCTCACGGAGGCGCAGGTTCACGCTCTGGCCGTAGAACATGCTGCCGATGTAGTAGGGGTAGCCCTGATCGCACCAGTCGCCGGGATGGAGCTCTTTCGGTTTGGGGCCGATGGCGTCGGCGGCGCGGTTCACGCCGAAGTCGCCGATGAGGTAGCAGTCCTCCAGCTCGTACTCCGGGGCGTCGCGGTAGTCGCAGCGCACGATCAGCTCGTTCTCGCCTCGCTTCACGTTCGCGAGCGGCAGCCGATCCATGCTCGGGTCGAGCCACCAGCCCGTGGGTTTCGTGGGGACGGCCGCGCCGTTGAGCAGAATCCGGAACAGCTCCGCGGACTCGATGACGAGGTCGAGGCCGTAAGCGGGCGGCTCATCCACCCGGAACGCGAACCACAACTCTACCGCGCGCGGCGGCACGGCGCTGGGCTGGGCGTATCGCACCCAGGGCTGGGCGACGGCCTGGGGCGAGATGTCCACCAGGCCCATCTGCTCGCGAAGCCGCTTCTGCGCGACCCAGACGGGAAGGCGTTCGGACCACCCGCCGCCGGCGAAGCGCCACTGACACATATCCAGCGGGAGGCTGTTCTCGACCGAGCGGCGGAACTGCCAGGCGCGGCTGAGAGTGGTATCTTTCACGACCTCAGGCCTGGGCTGGGAGCGGCGGGCCAGCGGCTTCGCTTTCGGATCGAGCACCAGCGCGGCGGAGCCGCAGGCGTGGAGGTGAAGCTGGACGATGGTCCTGCCGTCGGCGATGCGCGCGGGAATCGGGCTCACTTTCCCGGTGACGAAATCCCACTGCTCGACTCCGCCTTCGCCGGCGATCTCGACGGTGATGTCGCGCCCCGATTCGCGGTCGCGGTTGGCGAGCATGACGTGGGTTCGCCCCTGATAGGTGCGCTCCTGGTAGATCACCTGACCGAGCTGCCTCGGCGAGTCAGCGGTGATGGAGATGCGCCGCGGCAGCAGCGTGCGGAGCGCGTCCTCCAGCTCCAGACGCGTCGGGAAGATGTGGGTGACATTGGGGTGCGCGAACAGGTCGTCGAGCTCGGGCGCGGGCGCGCCGTCGATGCGGGTCGGCCGCCGACGCATGCAGATGACCTTTCCACCCGCGTCCAGGAATCGGCGGAGCAGGTCGACGGTGGAGCTGAAGAGGGTGTCGCTCTCGGGGATGATGACGACCTTGTAGCCGGCCTGGCCGATGACGAACTGCGCGCCCTTCACATCGCCGTGGCGGGAGATGATGATCTCGTCACCGAGGTCGAAGTCGTAGTGGAGGGCGAGCAGGTGCTCGGCCATGTCCACCAGATGGCGACCTTCCTTCTTCCAGACCTCCCGATCGATCCCGAGGCCCCAGGAGGTGGTGACGCTGTGGAGCACGAGCACTTCCTGCACCGGCGTGCCGGTGGCGGAGAAGAGACAGGTGCGCGCGGAGTAGTCCTCGATCACGGGGAAGTACTTCCACCAGGGCTGGTAGGTCCAGAAGAAGAGCGGCCAGTCGCGCTTGCGGTGCCCGCGCAGGCTGTAGGGGACGAAGTGCTGGCAGCGCGTGTTGATGCCGAGGGTGACCTGCCAATCGCCGATCCATTTCTGCGCCTCCAGGCTCATCTGCCAGCCGGAGCCGCCGTAGGTCTCGCTCAGCACGCGCGGGCGGCCCATCTGGTGAGCGACGCTGACGGCCTGCTTGCAGGTGATCGGCTCATCGATCAGCTCGCGCAGAATGTCCACGCCGGGTCGCTGCATGTACTCCAGGTGGGGCATGGCGGCGCCGTTGCAGGGGATCTCCAGCTCGAACTGCTGCTCGTAGAGCATGTGGCCGGTGAGCTCGAGGCCATGGCTGCCGCACCACTCGCCGACCTGCTCGCAGTAGGCCTCCGCAAACAGCTCGGTGATGGTGCGCCAGAAGTCGTGGCGGGTCTTGAAGTGCTGGGGGTCCTCCGAGTACAGCTCCGGCAGGCGTCCGACGAGATCGTATCCCCGCCGCCGCTTGAACTCCTCCGGCAGGCGGCGCGTCCAGGGGAGGCGGCGTCTGATCCCCGAATTGCTGCTGATGTTCGGCTCATCGGAGAAGACGCCGGGGATGGTCGTGCCGAACTCGCGCTTGAAGCGGAGATAGGGCTCGTAGCTGATCTCGATGAAGGTCCGCACCGCCTTCGGGTCCATGAGATCGACGTAGGGCGTGTTGTTGTACCAGGGGGAGGGGTCGGCGATCCGCCATCGGTACTGCTGAAGCTCCTCGCTCTCGCCGGGCTGCTCCTTCGATGAGAGGCGGCGGTAGGAGGCGACCTTGCCGCTCCTGAGGCGCGCGGCGAATCGGTACTGCGCCTGGGCGCCTTCCGGCGCGGGCTCCAGGAATTTGATCCCGAAGTCGGGATTGCGCTCTATCACCAGCCCGCCGGCGAAGCCGCTGGGGAATCGGTCCTCGTCGTAGAGCCAGGCGAGCATGCCCTGCTTCTTCCCCTCGTCTATGGCGGCGGCGATGCACTCCATCCAGCGCTCGCCCATGTAGCGATTCATCAGCCCGCTGCGGTCGTGCATGATGAACCCGCCGAGGCCGGCCCGCTTCATCTCCCGTATCTGCGCACGCAGGTACTCGGGGTCGAGATCGTCATTCCAGGACCAGAACGGCGCGCCGCGCCACTCGCTGCCCGGGCGCTTGAATTGCTGCTTCAGGTCGTCTGTGCTCACGTCGGTCTCCTTCGGGATGGGGTGCACCCCACAGATAGTTAGACGCCAGGGGCGAGGAGCCTTGTCGGAGGGGATAGGCGAAGAGTCGAAGAGGCGAGGAGTCGGAGGGGCGTCGGCACTTCGGCCAGCGGCGCAGCTGAAGTACCGACGCAATGGGCCGGTGCACCCGTTTCGGGACTGAAGCCCCGAAACATCAACATGACACAGACGGCGAGATTGCCACGAGTGCCTCGGCTCCTATTGGAGCCGAGGCACTCTCGCAATGACAGTGAGGGCAGGGCCGCTCTCGTTACAGGAATAGCTTCGGGAGGTACTCGGGCGCGTTGTCGTAAGGCTCGGCCTCGCCAAGGGCGACGCGGTAGAGACGCTCGTGACTGGCCCGCGCGGCGCGGGCCAGGGGTTCGTAGGGCCGGTTGCAAACATCGAGGAAGCCGATGTTGTAGTCCTCGCCGTCGAAGCGGCCGATGGCGGATTGGTCGTAGAGCGTGAAGTAGTGCACGCCGATGCACCAGGGCTTGGCGGCCGCGTCTTCGAGGTAGATGCGGAAGGCCTGGCCCCGCGCCTCCTGGTTGCGAACGCGGCCGATGCCGCTGGCGGGGAGGCCGACGTCGAGAGCGCCGAAGTGCCACTCGCCGATCATGACCGGCCGGCCCACGGTCGCGCTGAGGTCGCCCAGCTCCGGGCGCACGCGCTCGGTGTAGCCGTTCACGCTGAAGACATCGAAGCACTTCATCCCTTCCAGCGCCCACTGCGGCGGGATGGTGTAGTAGCGCGCGCCGAGATTGAGGTGGTTCGGATCGACGCGGCGGCAGGCCTCGGTGAGGCCGCCGAAGAGCTTCTCCACCATCACCGTGCTGAACCGCGCGAGGTCGG
>JBEKKD010000066.1:0-13023 GCA_050010895.1 Armatimonadota bacterium | reverse complement strand
GCGCTCCTGGTCGGGGCTCAGGTGGGCGGCCTGCTCGGCGTATTCCTGGCAGCTCCGGTGCTGGCGGCGGTGAAGGCGGTGATCGCGCAGCAGCGGCGGGGCGCGACCATCTCCACGTCGGAGGCTGCTGTAGAGTAGCGGGGGCGCCCGGTCTGAGGCTGTGAGCGGGCTGCGCGCCGCAGTTGCGCTTCCCCGCGCGGGCTGGTATACTGACGCGAGCCAGTGTGCCAGGGACGATCGCCCGACGCAATCGGTGGGCGGTCTGCCGACAACGCGCGAGAAGCCGGGGGTATGTTCGCCCCCGGTTGCGTATGTGAGGCAGGTGTAGGAGCAG
Organism: Armatimonadota bacterium; assembly: GCA_050010895.1. Lineage (GTDB taxonomy): Bacteria > Armatimonadota > Hebobacteria > Hebobacterales > Hebobacteraceae > JBEKKD01. The sequence continues at coordinate 12,689 of JBEKKD010000066.1, read as the reverse complement.
GCGGGGCCTGCAGCGAAGCATCTTCCCGCCGCGGAGACTGGCGGCGCCTGGCTGCTGTTCAGCTTTGGAGCACATCAGATGCGTGTCGTGATATTGGGCTGCGGCCGAGTTGGATCCACGTTGGCGGCGATGCTGACGAAAGAGGGCCACCACGTGTCCGTGATAGACCGGGACCAGACCGCGTTCGAGAAAGCGGTGCAGAGGCTGGGGCCGGATTTCACGCGCGAGACCGTGAGGGGCGTCGGCATCGACGAGGCGACGCTGCGGCAGGCGGGCATCGAGGAAGCCGACGTTTTCGTGAGCGTCACCAGCGGCGATAACACCAACATCGTCGCCGCCCAGATCGCCCGGCATAGGTTCCACGTGCCGAAGGTCTTCGTGCGAGTGTACGATCCCATCCGGGCCCAGGCCTATCGCGAGGCCGGCATCGAGACGGTGTGCACGACGACGATCGGGGCCGGGATGTTTCACGACATGCTCCTGGGCCGCCCGTTTCGAGGCCTGCAGGAGTATATTGACGATGTCGCCCCCCATGTGGGTCAGCAGTAGGCGCGGGCGGCAGGTCGCGGTTTCGCTCGATGAGTCATGTGGGCGGCTCGCGGGGTATGGAGTCAGTACGATGTATGTGATAGTGGTCGGCGCAGGGAAAGTCGGATATCACCTCACGCACACGTTGCTGAGCGAAGGCCACGAGGTGACTCTGATCGAGAAGGACGCGGCGCACGCGTCTGAGCTCGCGGCCGATTTCGGCGAGTCGATCGTCACCGGCGACGGCTGCGAGATGCGGGTGATGCAGGACGTGGGGATGAACCGGGCCGATATCGTGGTGGCCGTCACCGGGCACGACGAGGATAATCTGGTGGTGTGCCAGATGGCTCAGCGCCAGTTCAGCGTTCCGAGGCAGATCGCCCGCGTCAATAACCCGAAGAACGAGCCCATATTCCATCTCCTGGGCGTGCAGGAGACGGTCGCCAGCACTCGCATCATCTACAGCCTGATAGAGCAGGAGGTGGAGAGCGGGGAATCGCTGCTGCTGGCCGCTCTCAAGCGGGGGAAGATCGTCGTCACCGCCGCGGACGTGACCGCCGGGTCTCCGGGCGCCGGCCGCATGGTCAAGGACATTCACCTGGCAGGCGATTGCGTGCTGGCCGCCATTATACGGGACGACCACATCTTGCTGCCAAGCGGCACCACCCGGCTCGAGCCTGGTGACACGGTGATCGCAGTATCGACGCCGGAGGACCAGCAGGTGCTGCGAGAGGCGCTTCTGGGATCGGCCCCGCAGCCGGCGCGGACTCAGAGATAGCGAGCGCGGCGCTGCAGTTGCCCTGGGTGCGACTGCTCCGATCGCGCTTCACGTGACCATGACAGGAGGCGATTGATGAAAATCGGCGTGCTGACCGGCGGGGGGGATTGCCCCGGTCTGAATCCGGCTATTCGCGCGATCGTCATGCGCGCGCTCGATTATGGCGACGACCTCATCGGGCTGCGCCAGGGCTGGAAGGGATTGCTCGACGCCGATGCATTCCCCCTCACTCTGGAGACGGTCGAACCGATCATCAATCAGGGGGGAACGATTCTCGAGTCGTCTCGCACCAATCCGGCAACGAACGAGGACCGCATCGCGCAGTGCCTGAAGAATGCCGAGGAACTCGATCTCGATGCACTCATAGCTCTTGGCGGGGAAGACACGCTGGGCGCCGCTCATACACTTGCCCAGAAGGGCCTGCGCTGCGTGGGCGTTCCGAAGACGATAGACAATGATCTCAGCGCCACGGACTACACGTTCGGCTTCGACAGCGCGGTGGCGGTGGCGACGGATGCCGCGGACCGGCTGAAGGATACGGCGCGATCGCACCGCCGCCTTCTGGTGCTCGAGGTGATGGGGCGCCACGCGGGTTGGGTGGCGCTGCATACCGGCGTGAGCGCGGGCGCGGACTGGATTCTCATCCCGGAGGTGCCGTTCGAGCTGGGAGAGATGATAGACCATGTGAAGAAAATGAAGAAGAGGGGCAAGCATTGGGGCCTGGTCGTGGCATCGGAAGGGGTGAAGCTGCCTCGACCCGAGGCCGCGCCGGAGTCCCAGGCCAGGCACGCCAAAGACGAGTTCAAGCACGACCTGCTGAAGGGCGTCGGGGCATATGTGGCCGCCCAGATCACAGACCACGCCGATATCGAGACCCGTGAGGTCGTGCTCGGGCACGTGGTCCGAGGCGGGCCGCCGACACCGTTCGACCGCTGGCTGGCGACTCGAACCGGTATCAAGGCGGTCGAGCTTGTCCACGAAGGCCGGTTCGATCATATGGCGGCGATGCAGGGAAACCAGATCGTGGGGGTGCCGCTGAAGGCGGCGGTGGGAGAGTTGAAAACCGTTCCCGTAGCCCTCTACGAAGAAGTGAAGACCCTGTTCAGCAGATAATTGAATACGGGAAGCGGATCGAGGCGGCCGGACCTCCCATACCGGCCGCCGTCACGCGGCAAGACGGGTATCCTCGTAATCAGACTCGTCCAGTCGGGCATACCTCGTTTCTCCGGCCGACTCCGCTGATCCCAGGTGCGATGTCGAAAGACGAACAGACACGTCGTTCAGGAGGATGTGAGAATGCCGTTGGTCACCTCGAAGAAGCTGCTCAAGGAGGCCCAGGCGGGTAATTACGCCATTGGCGCCTTCAACGCCAATAACATGGAGTGCGTGCGCGCGGTGGTCGAGGCCGCCGAGGAAGAGCGCGCTCCGGTCATCTTGCAGGTCAGCCAGGGCGCGATCAAGTACGCCGGTCTGCAGATGGCGACTGCCATGGTGAGGACTGCCGCCGAGGAGGCCACCGTGCCTGTGGTGCTGCACCTGGACCACGGCACCAGTTTCCTCCAGAACGTGCAGTGCCTGCACGTGGGATTCACCTCCCTGATGTATGATGGCTCTGCCGAGCCGATGGACAAGAACATCGCCACGTCGGCGAAGATCTGCGAGATCGCGCATTGCTGCGGCCTGCCGGTCGAGGCCGAGTTGGGCAAGATTCCGTTGATCGAGGATTTCGTGACTGCGGACGAGGCGAATGCATTGCGCGCCCGGCCGTCGGCCGAGCAAGTGGACGCGCTGCGAAGCAAGGCGGGAGCGAAGGTCGAGTCTCTGATGGCCGATCCCAGTCAGGCGAAGATGTTCACGGAGAAGAGCGGCATCGACTCGCTGGCGGCCGCGGTCGGGTCCATCCATGGGATGTGGGATGATATCTGGCCGCTGCGGCGCGATCGCATTCAGGCGCTGCGGGAGGCGACGGATGTGCCGCTGGTCTGCCACGGCAGCAGCGGCGTGATCCGCACTCGTGTCGAGGCGGAGGCGAAGGGCATCGCGCTGCGCCCGAACGAGTGCACCTTGGAGGAAGCGGTCAAGATCGGGATCTGCAAGGTGAACGTGGCGACCGCGGTCAGCATGGCGTTCCTCAGCGGCGCGAAGGATGCCTTCGCCAAGAAGCCGATGGAGAAGGACCTCCGCAAGATTCTCCTCCCCGGCCTTCAATCCGCGAAGGAACTGGTTCGAAGCTACATCCGCCTCTTCGGCTCTGCTGGAAAGGCCGGTGGCGCCGCCACCATCGAGGCCAGCTCAGTTCAGCATGCCGAGTGATCCATAGAGAGAGTTCAACTGTGTCGGAGGTAGACTAGATTGAGGCTGAGATTCATCTTCTACTGGTTGGCTGCGTTCGCCGCACTGCCGACGCTTGCGTCTGCGGCAGAGCAGAACGTGGTTCTGCCGAAGTTCACGACCGCTGACTGGACGCTGATCTACATCGTGCTGGCGTCGGCGTTCGTCGCCCTGTTCTACGGCGGCTACCTCGCCCGGAAGACCACCAGACACGACCCGGGCTCCCAGGCCATGCAGGATGTGAGCGCGGCCATTCAGCAGGGCGCGATGGCGTACCTGATGCAGCAGGTGCGGACCATGATCTGGTTCGTGATCGCCATCGCCATCGGGCTCTTCTTCCTGTACAGAGGCACCATCGGCACCGCGCTCGCCGGCGGCATCGCGCTGGCATTTCTGATGGGTGTGGCCGCATCGTACGGGGCCGGCTTTGTGGGCATGGGGTTGGCCGTTCGCGCCAACACTCGCGTCGCCAGCGCCGCCCTCACCAGCTTCAAGAGCGCGCTCGAAATCGCGTTCCAGGCGGGCACGGTGTCCGGGATGTTCACGACCGGCCTGGGGCTGCTGGGCGCCACCCTCATCATGATCATGTTCAAAGAAAACACGATGAAGGTGTTGATCGGGTTCGGGTTCGGCGGGTGTCTCGCCGCTCTCTTCATGAGGATCGGCGGCGGCATCTTCACCAAGGCCGCCGACGTCGGCGCCGACCTCGTGGGCAAGGTCGAGGCCGGCATTCCCGAGGATGACCCGCGCAACGCGGCCACCATCGCCGACAACGTCGGTGATAACGTCGGTGACTGCGCCGGAATGGCGGCAGACGTGTTCGAGTCCTACGAGGTGACGCTGGTCGCCGCGATCATCCTGGGCGTGTTTGCCGCAACCAGCCCTGCCGGTCACGTCCTTGGCGTCAAACTCGTCATCTACCCGCTCCTCGTCCGTGCCGTCGGCGTGTTCGCCTCCATCATCGGCACCTGGTTCGTACGCGGCCGGGACGACGAGTCTATGAACCCGATGCAGCCCATCAACGTCGGCTTCTGGACCTCCGCCGGTCTCGCTACGATCGGTTTCGGCATCGTGTCCAACCTCTATCTGGGCGACCGCTGGTGGCAGTTCTTCCTCGCCACCTTCATGGGAATCGTTCTCGTCTTGATCATCGGCCGCCTGACCGAGTACTTCACCTCCACGGAGCATGCGCCGGTCACGGAGATCGCCATGGCGACTCGCACCGGGACCGCGACCATGATCCTGACCGGACTGGCCGAGGGCATGGAGTCCAGCGTCTGGGCGATCGTGGCCATCGCGGCGACGATCTTCGGCTCGTTCGCGATCTTCCGCGGCGACGCGATCTTCGCGTTCTACGGGATTTCGCTCGCAGGCCTTGGCCTGCTCACGACGACTGCGTACCTGCTGGCGATGGACACGTTCGGGCCGATTACCGACAACGCGAACGGCGTGTTCGAGATGTCGGGCGCGCTCAAGGGCGAGGCCGGCAAGATGAACGAGGGAGCGCATCGCATCGTCTCCCGCCTCGACGCGGTGGGCAACACCACCAAGGCGCTGACCAAGGGGTTCGCGATCGCTACCGCCGTGATCGCGGCGACGTCGTTGTTCGGCTCGTTCGTAGCCGATGCCGGTTTGAGCAAGACCGGCATTCAGCTCAACATGCCGGTGGTGTTCGTCGGTCTGCTCATCGGCGGCGCGGTCCCGTTCCTGTTCTCCTCGTTCGCGATCCGCGCGGTGAGCCGGGCCGCGGCGCTGCTGGTCGACGAAGTGCGTCGCCAGTTCCGCGAGATCCCGGGCATCATGGAAGGCACGGCGAAGCCGGATTACAGCCGCTGCGTCGCGATCAGCACGGCGGCCGCTCAGAAAGAGCTGATCGGCCCCGGACTGCTGGCGATCGCCACCCCCCTGCTGGTCGGCTTCGGGCTCGGGTTCACGAGCCGTGCCGACGGGGCAGCCGCGTTGGGCGGCTATCTCGCCGGCGCGATCCTCACCGGACAACTGATGGCGGTCTTCCAGGCCAACACCGGCGGCGCATGGGACAACGCGAAGAAGAAAATCGAGGACGGCATGTTCGGCGGTAAGGGGACCGAATTCCACAAGTCCGCCGTTATCGGCGACACCGTCGGTGACCCCCTGAAGGACACGGCCGGGCCTGCTCTGAATCCGCTCATCAAGGTCATGAACCTGGTGGCGATTTTGGCCGTCCCGGTCGTCGCTCTCACCGAGATCAGCCCTGTAACCCGCGCCGCCATCGTCATTGTCTGTCTCGCCTGCTTGGTCACGGCGGTCGCCTTCAGCAAGCGCAAGGGCGAGCATGAGATCGCCTCATCCGTCCCTGTGGGCGGAGCCGCCGAGACCGCCTCGGGCGGCAAGTAGCGATTGGAGGCGTCGGCCATGTCCGGCAGCGACACGAAGCGAGTGCAAGCGTTCATACTCCTGGAAGCCAAGCCCGGGAAGGCGCTGGGCGTGAGTCGCCAGGTCGCACAGATCCCGGGGGTGCGCGCGAGCTACGCGGTGACCGGGCCGTATGACGTGATCGTTCATGCCGAAGCGCCGGACTTCAAGAGCATCGCTCAGCTCGTGGTTGCGAAGATTCAGGCGCTCACGAGCGTAGCGAAAACGCTGACCTGTATCGTCGTCGAAGAAGGCGGCGAAGGGTAAGCTGGCTGTGGACGTTACCCGCGGGGCCTGCGACGAGCGGGCCCCGCTTTGCTTTCGAGGGCGCCATGCCTGACAGTGCGAAGCGAGTCGATCTTCTGGGGCTGTCTGCGGAGGAGCTGGCTCTGTTCCTGGGCGGACTGGGGCAGCCGGTCTACCGAGCGCGCCAGGTGTTCTCCTGGCTGCACCGCGGCGCCGGCTTGGCCGAGATGACCGATCTGCCGCAGGCGCTGCGGGGGAAGCTCACCAACCTCGCGGCCGCCGGCACTCTCCAGGTCGAGCGCAGACAGACCGCTCCCGATCGAGCCACGAAGTTCGCCTTCCGCACGTCGGATGGCGAGATCATCGAGACCGTGCTGATCCCGCACCGCGATCGCGCCACGGTCTGCGTCTCGAGCCAGATCGGCTGCGCGTTCGGGTGCCAGTTCTGCGCCACGGGCCAGCAGGGCCTGGTCCGCAACCTGACCGCGGGAGAGATCGTCAGCCAGGTGGTGCGAGTTCAGGCGGACACGCGGCCGGCCCGGGTCAGCAACGTCGTCTTCATGGGCATGGGAGAGCCGCTCGCGAACTACGACGCGGTGGTGAGGGCCGTTCGCCTGCTGATCGCGCCCGGGGGCCTGAACATAGGCGCCCGCCACATCGCCATCTCCACCTGCGGCCTGCCGGAGCAGATCCGGCGCCTGGCGCGAGAGGGGCTCCCCGTCGCGCTCGCGGTGTCGCTCCACGCGAGCACGGACGACGTACGCACCCGGCTCGTGCCGATCAACCGACAGCACCCCATCGGCGAGGTGATCTCCGCGGCACGGGAATACGCGGGAGTGACCGGGAGGAAGGTGACATTCCAGTATGTGATCGTGCCGGGCCTGAATGATACGCCCGAGCAGGCGCGCAGACTGGCGGCGCTCATCCGCGGCTTTCCCGCCATGGTCAATGTCATCCCGCGCAACCCCGTCGATGGATCTTCGCCGGACCCGGCAGCAGCCTCGCGCTTCGCTGGTGCGCTCGAGCGGCTCGGAGTGGCAGTGGCGGTGCGGCAGTCGCGAGGGGCGGAAGTGCTGGGGGCGTGCGGGCAGCTCCGGGGCCGCGTCGCCGGCCAACGTGAAGCCGGGCGAGCATGACGCCCGCCCGGCTATATGTCACAGAAGAAACGGGGATCGGCTACCGCGCGGCGGCGATCAGCCCGCCAATAACGGCCAGCGCGAGGAAAGCGCCAACGCCGCGGTGACGGCTCTCTTGGGCCATTTCCTCGCGAACGGCCCAGCGAGGACCATTCTTGATCACCCGCGCATCGACGCCTCTGGTTACGTTGCCGGCCGGAACGCCCTTGTCGACGCGGACAATGGAATCCATGTCCTTGGTCTGGATGACTGTGCCCTCTCCCACCACCTCGCCATCGACCAGGAACGCCACCCGCGCCCTGACTCGGATCCCCTGGTCTTGACCGATGGTGATCCAGGCCTCGAGTTCCTTGTCCCCGTAGTGGTAGACGGTGCCTTTGGCCTTTACGAGCAGGCCCAGCTCGTGCATCACATCTGCGCTGGCCTTTCCTGCGGCGTCGGCTCCTGAGGTACCCTCGCCTTCGGCTTCAGCCATATAGCGAATGTGGCCGACCGGAGGCGCCAGTTCGGCTGTCAGCTTCACCTGCGCCTTGCCGCCGGCAGCCGAGGCGCCGGCGATTTTCGCGTCGAGCGCCCAGGGCTGTCCGAGGGATGCTCGAAGCTCCGGCATCGCCTGCGCGCGTGCCGTCAGGCCGTCTGTCACGACTGCCACCAAGGCCTCTCCCGCGGCCCCCGCGTCGTTCTGCACCGCGACGGTCGGTGGAGCCAGCTCACCCACGGCAGGAGCCGCGTACGCCAGTGATAGCGGCAGCAGGCAGACGGCAAGGAGCAGTAGGCCAGTCGTTCGCGTCTGTGTCCCCATCGTGTCCTCCCTGTGGGCCGGCTCTTCCGGCCTGCGGGCGACTCGTCTTTTGACAGAGGTCACCCGCGGCAAGTATAATCCCGCGCGGCACTGTAGGCTGAGGGAGAGAGCGCACCCCGGCCTGAGCCGGTACCTGTTCCGAGTGGATTTATACCATATTCGGGCCGCTTGTTATGGAGCCGCGAACGTGCAATCCCACCTCACACGGCAACTGAAGTATTTCTCGCGCTCGGCCGCGGCTACTCGGCGGCTGGGCCGGTGTTTGGCGACCTACCTCCAGCCGGGTGACGTCATCTGCCTGACGGGCGATCTGGGCGCAGGAAAGACCACCTTCGTCCAGGGGCTGGCCGCGGGCCTGGGCGTGCGCGATCCGGCCACCAGCCCCACTTTCGTGCTCGTGCACGAGTACCGCGGCCGCATCCCGCTGTTCCACCTCGACCTGTACCGTCTCACCGGCGACCTGACCGAGATCGGGCTGGAGGACATCCTGGGCGGCGATGCGGCTGTTGTCGTAGAATGGGCGGAGCGGCTGCCTGGGCATCTGTGCGAGAATGGGCTCGAGATAGACTTCGACTTTGACGCTTCGGGCGCCGCCGCGCGACGGATCGTCGTCCGCGCCGCGGGCCAACGCGGGCGGCAGGTGCTGAGCCAACTGGAACGGGAGCGAAATGCTCGTCCTCGCGATTGAGACCGCGACGCACCATTCGAGCGTGGTGGTGACGGACGGCGAGCGAGAGCTGGCCGCCTGGCGGGAGGTGACGCGCCAGGATCTCTGCCAGCGGCTTGCAGCCGAAGTGGGCGAAACGCTGCTCGGCGCGGGCCGTGATTTCGACGATCTTCAGTTGGTCGCCGTGGGGCTCGGGCCGGGGTCGTTCACATCGGTTCGTATCGGGATGGCAACCGCCAAGGGAATCGCCTTCGCCCGCGGCATCCCGCTGGTCGGCATTCCCTCGCTCCGGGCAATGGCATGGCGAGTCCGGCACGATGTTTCCGGCCTCGTCTGCCCCGCAACCGACGCCAAGCGCGGCGAGCTGTACACGGCGCTCTACCGAGTTCAGGGAGACCACGTCGAGCAGGTCGAAAAGGAGTCCGTCACGACCGCGGCGGACCTGACGGCGCGTCTGTCGAGTCATCGCGTACCGATCACGATCGTGGGCGAGCGGTCCTCGCTGGCGGACGAGGATGTGGCCCGGTTCGGCGACATGATGTGGCCCGAGGACGTCTGGCCGGATGCGGCGGCTGTGGCCGATCTCGGCGCGCGACGGTACAATCAGGCGGGCGAAGATGTGGTAGGCCCATTGCGGCCGATCTATGTGCGCATGTCATATGCTGAGGAGAGCCGGAAACTTGACCTCGGGCTGCGGTAATGCCGAGTGGCGGGCGTCGGTGACGATTGAGCCGATGCAGAGGAGGGACGTCGAAACGGTCCGCGAAATAGACCACTTATCTTTCCCCTCATCATGGAGCGCCGAATCGTATCTGCGCGATCTGCGAAACCGTAGCTCCTTCTACATCGTCGCCCGTCTCAGCGGCGAGGTGATCGGTTACGCGGGGATGTGGCTGATCGCCGATGAGGCGCACATCAGCACGCTCGCGGTGCATCCGGACCGGAGACGCTGCGGCATCGGACAGCGCCTCCTCACGCACCTCATCGCGGTCGCCCGGGACCGGGGCGCGGCGGAGATCACCCTGGAAGTGCGGGAAGCCAACATCGCCGCCCGCGCCCTGTACGGGAAGTTCGGGTTCATGTCCAAGGGACTCATTCCTAACTACTACGGCGACACCGGCGAGAACGCCATCGTCATGTCACTGGGCCGAGGGAATGCGGAGCCGGTGGAGGAGTGGCCGGAATAAGGGCGGCGCGGCAAGGGAGTGTCTCTCGGTAGTCGTCATTGTCATTGCGAGTCGCTTGAACGCCGAGGCGTTCAAGCGCGCGTGGCAATCTCGCAGTAGAACGAACGACGTGATCCTTCTCTCCTTCGGCGGCGTGCTGCGCGGCCGCCTCGTCGCTCAGGATGACAACAAGAACGGCCTTAGCCTGCGAGCTTGAACGCCCTCGCCACACCAGCGTCTTGCCGGCAGTTCGGCAAGGCGCCTGCACTACTGTAACGAAAACGCACGGGCCACATAGACCGCCATCTGATCGCGCGTGCACACGTACTCGGGATGGTAGTCGCCGTCGGGATAGCCCTTGGTCACGGCGATGCTGGGCTGGGCGATGTACTCCACGTACTTGTAGGCCCAGAAGGTGGTGGGCACATCGGGGAAGGTCGCCGTCGCAGGCGGGGTGTAGTTCACCAGGTCCGCGCCGTCAGCAGGCGTGGCAATCGCGCGGGCGATGAACACCGACATCTGGTCGCGGGTCACCTGGTCGGCGGGCTTGTAGGTGCCGTCCGAGTAACCCTTCACGACGCCCTTATCCACCGCGTACTCCACATACTTGAACGCCCAGTAATCGGTCGCCACATCTGAGAATGTCGCGGTAGCTGGGCCGCTGGGCACCGCGGCATCGCCGCCCGCCAACGCGCGGGAGATGTAGACGGCCATCTGGTCACGCGTGACGGGGTCGGTGGGCTTGTAGGTGCCGTCGGAGTAGCCCTTGACGATGCCCGCGGCATAGGCGGCCTCGATCTCCCACAGCGCCCAGTAAGGATCGGAGGTCGACGAACTCACATCCGAGAAATCGCTCGTAGGCAGTGGGTAGGCGAGCCCCATGAGACCCAGCTCGCTCGCCTCTCCGCTGACCACCTTGTTAGTGGCGTCACGGGAGGTGGTAGTGTCCTCCCACTGCGATGTCGCGGCGTCGTAAAGCAGCATGGCGATGTGGCTCTCCGCGGTGGCGGCAATCTCCGCGTCCGCGTAGCTCATCGCCACCGTAGCCGGCCCGCTCACCTGCGCGGTACTGGTGATCTGGTAGAAGTTGTCGAGCCGGAGATAGGATGTCGGGAGCGGGGGCAGGACTTCTGTCCGCATAATGCTGGTCCAGCCATCCTTATCCACCTGAGGGAAGGTCACGCTGGTGCTACCGACTGTCACCGCGGGGTGGGTCGAGGTGGTATTCGGGCCAGTCCAACTGAGCCAGTCATCCCAGTACGTGTCAGTGGTGACCCGGGTGAGTTGCTGGGTATTGAGATCGTAAAGCCACACCTCGATCTGGTACCAAAACTCAGCGCCGTTGGGGTCGAACGGCAGAGCTGCCAGGAAGGCCACCTGGTCGCCCAGAGGGGACCATTTCGGATTCCGCGGGCCCGCTATCCACCGGATCTGTCCCACCCAGTCGGTGGTGGAGGGCTGGAAGTTGTACTTGGCGATGTGCGCCTGGAGGTCCGAGTCCTTCAGAAACTGCTGCGCGACCACCTGCACGTTGCTGCCGTCCGGGTCGGCCAGGCAGAGCTGATCCCAGACGCCCGTCTCGCCTCCCACTGTATCAGACAGCATCGTAGTGTAGGCGATCTTCGACCCATCCCGCGACCACTGCACATCCCGGCCATTCACACCCAAGAGAGCAGTGACATTCGCCCCGGTGATGTCGCCGGTCACACAGCTCTGGTCTGCGCTTTGGCACGCGAGGCTGTATCCGTCCGGGGACCAGCTTGGCGACTCGGTAATGTAGGTCGGCGAGGTGAGCCACTGGTGAAGGTTGGTGCCGTCGGCGTTCATCAGCCACACCTGCCACCCGTTCCCACACCTCTGCTGCCCTATGGCCGGGGTGGCGTGCTGGAAGGCGATCATGCGCGCGTCCGCGGACCATGTAGGGAAGCAGTTCACACCCCCAAGGCCGGTTGGCCCGGTGATGTTCGTGGCGCCACTCCCATCGATGTTGGACACCCAAATATCTGCCACGTCAGCACGGGAGGCATCGCCGGAGATGAGGATGTTATAGGCCGCCTTGGTCGTGTCAGGCGAGATATCGGGTTGGTTGAGGGCCTGCATCGGTACCACGGTAGAAGAGGAGCCTTCCATGAAGTACGCGTGAGAGCCCGTGCTCTCGTCCGAGTACTCCACGAGGAGATTTCCCTCGATCGGGACGCCGGCCGCGCGCGCGGGCACCGGCATCGATAGAACGGAGATGAGGGAGAAAAGCACCATCAGTGCAGCGATGCGCCAGAGATCGCGAACGCCCATCGCACGCCTCCTGCTCTGCGCCGAGGCGCAGGTCCGAATACGCGGCCTGAAAGGGCCGGCCGACCCGCGCAGTATAGCACACAAGGTGGCCGGCCGGTGAGCCGGTGATATACCGCACTAGTACACTCATACACCATTCCCCCATCACTGTCATCAGCCAGCAGCCCACTCCTGCGGCCGTTCCGCAGGGGTGGGGCAGTTCGACAGCACCCGTCGAAACGACGTGATCCTTCACTTCTTCGGCGGTTGCTGCGCAGCCGCCTCATCGCTCAGGATGACAGATAGCGGCCCCACCTCTCGCCTCCCGTTGGTCAGTGAGGGGCAGGCTACTGTGCCAGCACGCTCCTAC
>JBEKKD010000065.1:0-13062 GCA_050010895.1 Armatimonadota bacterium | reverse complement strand
TCGGTCCTCCAGCGCCCAATGGGCTGACGGTTCACGATGACTCTCGCCAGGGGAATCCCGAGGTACTCCCTCAGCCCGCGAAGCGTGGCGGCCTGCTTCAACACGAAATCCTCGAATCTGACCTGGACGGTGTGCCTCGGCGGCGGCGTGGCTTTGACGATCTCACGCTGGTACCTCCAGCTAATCGCCCTTCTCAAGCGCACATCGTCGGTTTTCTCGTACGGTACCCCGAAGTCTGAGAGGTCATCGGTGACGTGGGAGCCCATGATCGAGTCTCGAGGATCTCTCACCCAGTGAATGTAGCGGATATCCGGGAACATCCGCACAATCCACGGGTAGACCAGCACCGTCTCGGGCAGCTTCCAGCCTTTGTTCTCGGCCCGGGAGTTGAGGACCGACGCCAGATATGATTCGACAAGGCGCGTGAACGCCGGATCCATCGGCATTGTGTGGAGCTGTGAGAAATCCCACTCGAGACCGCCTTTGTGCACGACAGAGCGCGCCATCACGCGGCAGGCCTCGTAGAAATCCTCCGCTGGAACCAGGTCACCCGATGGATTGAGCCGCGCGCCCATGTAGACGCCGCTGGCGTACAGCGTGTGAGACATGACGCGCGTCCCGGAGTGACCGCGCCCGATGATCGTGACCACCATGATGGGCTCTACAGCTCCTTTGCCCCGCGCTGCGTGCGCAGCTCTTTCGCCGCCGCCTGCAGCTTCTCTGCTGCCTTGGGCGAGCCGATGTGCAGAGTATCGTAGGCCTCTTGCGAGGTCTCGAACGTCACGCCATGGCCGTGCCAGTTCAGATTCGTCAGCATCGGGTTCGGCCGGCCGGTTTGCTTCGTGCGCCGCGCGATGTGTGCGTTCATGCGCGCCATCAGCATCGCCACCACCTCCGGCTCTTCCTTGGCGAGATTGTGGTTCTCCGCAGGATCGACGATCAGGTTGTAGAGCTCGATCTCCGGCTTGAAATGGAAGTCAGGCTCGATCGCCTGGATCAACTTCCATTCCGGCGTGCGCCAGCCGTGCTTGCGCATCCAGGTAGCTTCGGTGATATAGAACTCCGGTTCCTGCCGGCGCGGTTTGCCGCGCATCAGCGGCAGCAGGCTGCGCCCGTCGAGCTTGATCCCTGCCTTGATGCCCAGCAGGTCCAGAATCGTGGGCATGATGTCCTTCATCTGGACGTAGTCCGAGAAGCGCTGGCCGGCCGGAATCCTTCCCGGGTAGACGAAGATCAGTGGAATGTGAGTCGTGCAGTCGTACAGCCCGTGGTGGTCGAACCAGCACTCGTGGTCATAGTGGGTCTCACCGTGGTCCGAGTCGATCACGATCAGCGTCTCTTCCTCGATCCCGAGCGAATCGAGCGCCTGGAAGATGCCGGCGATGCACGCGTCCATATATGCGACCGCGCCGTCATACTGGGCGATGATGTAGTCCTTGTCGGTGCATCCCGGAGGGAACCAGCTCGCGAAGAAATCGCAGAACGGCTTGAACGCCATCACCGGGTCGAGCGAGTGGTTGTCCGGATCGAGTTCGTTCCCGTGGTAGAAGGTACGTTCGAAGGGCTGTGGCGGAAGATACGGCGCGTGCGGGTCCATGTGGCGCAGGAACAGGAAGAAGGGCTTCTCCTCGCCGGCCAACCGCTCCAACTCGGGAATCGCGACCGCGTTGAGGTTCTCGGCCTTGTGGCTGCGGCCTTCTTCCCACGACCCCCAGCCGCTGAAGTCGAGGTAGGTCTGGAACCCGCGCGACGCCTGATTGCCACTGAAGCCGACACAGGTTGTGTTGTAGCCGTTCTCTGCCAGCAGCTCGGCGAGCGTTTTCACGTGACTGCCGAGTGGACCCTCGTGGCGGAGCGCCACTACGTCGGTGCTGAAACAGTCCATCCCCGTGAACATCGACGAATAGCCCGGTGTGGTCGGGATGGACGGGCTGAACGCTTTCTCGAACGTGCAGCCCCCTGCCGCGAGCCTGTCGATGTGCGGGGTCGTGAGGCGCTGGTAGCCATACAGGCTCATGTGGTCGGCACGCAAGCTGTCGATGCCGAAGAACAACAGGTTCGGTTTCTTTCTCACTGAGACTGGTCTCCTCGTGGTGCGGCGCGGCCGCCGCTGTGATCCGTGTTGTGGTGTTTCGAGACCGCTGTCCCGAAAGCGCGCCTCCGTAGCGGCGCAGACTCCCTATCGCGCGTCCAGTGCCTTCAGACAGGCGTTCAGATAGCCGTAGCTCTCAGCCGCGATAATCGCGACCTCGGCCAACCCCAGGTCCCCTGCGCCGATGACTTCGAGACACACCGGGCCGGCATAGTTGCCGTCAACCATTGCCTTGCAGTACGCGAACAGGTCAATGTCGCCCCGTCCGCACGCCTGGTCCTGCGCCTTGCCAGGACCGGGCCCTTTGCCGAGACAGTCGCGGATATGTATGTGCTTCACCCGCGACAGCACCTGCCTCAGCGCCTGCGCCGGGTCTTCGCCGGCCCGCCAGATGTGGCTCGGGTCCATGTCGATGCCGAAGGCGGGCGACGCGACCTTCTGCATCGCCGCGAGCGTGGTTGGCGTATCGTCGATGCACGCGCCGACATGCGCCTTCGCGCAGAGCGTGACGCCGTACTGCTCCGCTTTCGATGCCATCTTCGCAGTCAGATCGGTCTGACGATCGAAGTCCGCCTTCACGCTTGACTTACCACCGGGGCCGATGTTTACCACCGGGATGCCGATCTCGGCGCCTGCCTCAAACGCCTTCGTCAGCCGCTCCTCGTCGAGCGCCGACTCCTCCATCGAGAGGAACTCGAGGCCGTTATCTGCGACGATACGCTTGAGCTCAACGGCTTGCTCCCGCCACCGGTCAAGTTCCAGGTGCTCGCACATTCCCCTGATTGCAGATATCTCGACCCCATCATAGCCGGCCAGCTTGATGTACCTCGCGGCCGTGGCAAAATCGCTGCTGCTGAAAAGAACGGAGTTGACTCCGAGCTTCATCATGGGCTGCTCCCTTCGGGTTAGAGATCAACGATGGTGTGGGTTTCCCACGACCTGATCGCGGCTTCGATGATTCGCTGCACTTTCAGTCCATCCTCGCCGGAACCATCGATCTTATCGTAGGGCGTTTTCGCTTCAATCTGATCGATCCAGGCGCCAATGCGGCTCTTGAATGTTTCCCCAAACGCGCGCATTCCGCCGAGGTACTTGTAGCTCTCCCACTCGATGCTGTTGCGCGGGTAGAACTGCAAGTCTTCGCACGCGTCTTCGATCACGAAGCGTCCCTTCGACCCCATCACCTCACAGCGCTCCAGGCCGTACGACCCGCCCGCGTCATAGCTGCCGGTGAGGTTGCCGACCACGCCGTTGGCGAAGTGCAGCGGAACCTGGCAGTTCGACCAAGTGACGCGGCCGTCACCCTTCTTCAGGAAGCACGCCACGCTCTTGACGTCGCCGCAGAAGTACCGCATGACGTCGAACGAGTGCGGGTGCAGCGCCCGCAGGTGGAACCATGGCGATGTCTCGACCGGGTTGTTGATCCACATGCGCATGTTGATCACGTACAGCGTTCCCAGCCGTCCGGCGCCCACCCATTCCTTGGCGCGGACTGCCGCCGGCGTGAAGCGATGATTGAGGTTTATCGCATAGGGGATCTTCTTGCTCTTGGCGAGTGCGACCATCTTCTCGGCTTCGTCAACGCGGTTCGAGATCGGTTTCTCGCCCAGCACTGGGATGCCGGCCTCCAGCAGTTCCATGGTGGGCGCGAAATGCTCGCCGCCATTCTCCTCGCCTCTGGTGCACATGCTGCAGGCATCGAGCTTGATGCCGCTGGCGGCCATTTCCTTCACACTGTAGAAGGCCTTACCGCCGAATTTCCCCGCTGCCGCGTCCGCTTTCTCCTTGATGATGTCGCACACCGCGACGATCTCGGTCTTCGGGTTCTCCTTATAGACCCCGGCGTGAATGCTCCCGATATTGCCGACTCCGACAACTCCGATCTTCAGGGCCATGGTGCTGTTGCTCTCCTCTCGCCCAGTACTCTCTGACGCTGTGCCTGAGTAACCGTCCCCGACGCGCGCCGCCATCGACATTCGACATGCGCGAGGATCTTCCTAGTGGAAAAGCGCTGATGGGGCCTTCGTTCCCCCGGATTGGGCTCAGGAATCCGGCCACGGCCGTCCACACCCCAAACGGCCGGGCTACTTCAGGTACCCCAACCCGCGGAGCTGCTTCCTCACGTCGGCCGTGGTCTTGATGCTGGGCGACGCAGGCGCTGGGGCCGCCTTGACACCAGGATCGATGAACTCCAACGGCTGCCGGCGCTGTGTTCTGGCAAAGGCGCGAAACCCCTCGATCATGGCTTTCACTTCAGTGGGCCTCTGGTCGAGCACGTCCCGGCGTTGACCGGGGTCGGATTTCACATCATACAACTCGCGCCACTTGCCATTGCCATAGAGGATCAGCGAGTAATCGAGGCTGCGCATGAGATAGCTGGGAGGATCGCCGTCCGAGCGCGTGAACGCGTAGTCATTGATCTTCCGAGTCGTGCCCGCGATGAGCGGCAGCAAGGAGCGGCCCTGTACACCGTCTCTCGGGTATCGGAGATTGAACGCGTCGAAGATAGTCGGCAGCAGGTCAATGGTCTGGGTGAGCGCGCCGATGGTGCGATGCCCGACACCATTCTTGGGCCATCTGATGAGAAGCGGAATGTGCACCAACTCGTCGTAGACTCCGCGCTCATGCCAGAAGTACCCGTGCTCGCCGAATGCCTCCCCGTGATCGGCCGTAACGATGAGCAGCGTGTTGTCGAAGACTCCTGCGTCCTTCAGCATCCGCTCCAGCTCGCCAACCGCCCAGTCGCCGTACCGCAGATTGGCGTCGTAGAGGTTGATCCATTCCGGCACGGGTGCATAGGCGTAGGGGAGGACTGACTTCCTCTCTCCCACGGGAAACTTATAGCTGCCGGGCCTGAAGTTCGGGGGAGTCTTGCCCTTGAACAGCGCCGTCATTGCGTTCGGCTGAACGTATGGCTGGTGCGGCGGGTCGAAGTGAACGTACGCGAAAAACCGCGATCGCTTGTGTTTCGACAGCCATGTCTGGAACAGCGTGAGCAGCGGCTCCGGTCGGGTCAGCCCCTCCCAGCGCCTCGTCACCAGCGGCTTGACTTGCGTCTGGTCATACGTTTCCTGGAAATCGAGTCCTATCCCCATCCCCGGCGATGCGTTGGGGTTTGAACTGAAAAGCGCCGTTTCCAGCCCGGCAGCCTGCAAACCCCGGGCCATCGTGAAGGTATTGTCCAGGTACGAGCGCTCCTTGTCCACAAGGTGGGTGTCGGGGTACTGCCCGGTGAAGAGCGAGGCGGTCGATGGCTTGGTTCGAGAGAACTGGCAAAAGTGCTCGTCGAACTTGAGCGACTCCCGCGCAAGAGCATCGATGTTCGGCGTCGTCTGCCTGGGGTACCCGTAGCACCCGAAATGGTCCGCCCGAGCAGCATCAGTGATGCAAATTACGAGGTTGGCGTTCTTCGCCGACTTCCTGAGGGCGCTGACAACTGGACTGTCCGGGGTCAACGGGGCGGCCGCGGATGCCGTCACTCCGTGACGGGAGCGCGCCCACAGGGCCCCGAGCCCCACGAGCAGCGCGAGCGAAAGCAGGATGAGCCAGAAATGACCGTGGAGTTTGGCAATCATCGGCCTCATTCTAGGGTACCCAACCCGCCGCGCCCTGTAAAGCGGCCCCACGCCCGGCCAGAGGGACTCCCCTGGGCCGCTATCCCCATCCGGCGTCGCCGGGGAATGCCGCCGAGTACTTCACACTTCGGCGCGGCTCAGCCATCATCTCCGCGACCGTGTCACGCCAGACGCAGTAATGCGCTGTCTCCTTGTGCCGATTCGCGTCTTCAGTCGTCCGGTAGACTTCGGCGAGCAGGAAGCGTGTCGGATCGTCCACATCTTGCAGGACGTCGAAGCGCGCCACCCCAGGTTCGGCGACGCTGTTCCGCGCGTTCTCCAGCGTCGCGCGGATGAAATGCTCCACTGATTCCGGTTTGACGGCGACATGAACGTGCACAATGTACACAGGAGTTCCTCCTATTGACGACGCGATTCGACTTCCGCACCGATCCGCCCGCTCCCTTGGGAACCCACGCGTCGCCGCGTATCGGATGAGTGAGTGAAGGAAGGAACGCGCCCATCACGGAAAACGCGATCTCGCGCAGGCACATGGCCTGCGCTGTTGCCACCGCAAGGAGTGATCGTGATGACGAACGAGACCCGAGATCTATTGCGCACGCTCTCCGAGGCATTCGGCGTCCCGGGCGCTGAGGACGAAGTCCGCGCGATCATGACCCGCCATCTCGCGCCATACGCCGAGGTGAGCTATGACAAGCTCGGCAGCGTGATCGCGCGCAGGCAGGGCAGCAGTGATGGCCCGCGCATCATGCTGCCTGCGCACATGGACGAGATCGGGCTGATCGTGCGCCACATCACCGATGAAGGCTTCCTGCGCTTTCTGCCGCTGGGTGGGTGGTGGTCCCAGGTGGTGGTGTCGCAGCGATGGACCGTGCGGACTCGGAAGGGTGACCTTCCCGCGTTCTCGGGCGCGCGGGCGCCGCACCTGCTCACTGATGAAGAACGCAACAAGCCACTCCCCCTCAAGGATATGTTCCTCGACATCGGCGCGCGAAATCGCGAGCACGCCATGGAGATGGGAGTCCGTCCCGGCGATCCAGTGGCGCCCGTCTGCTCGGTGGTCGAGATGCAGGGCGGGAGGCTTCTCGGGAAGGCCTGGGATGACCGCCTCGGATGCGCCATGATCATCGAGACCATGCGCCAGCTCGCGGAGCGCGGCCACCCGAATACGGTGTACGCGGTTGGAACTATCCAGGAGGAGTCGGGCCTCAAGGGCGCGAAGACCAGCTCGACCGCCATCGATCCCCACGTTGCCATCATCGCCGAGATCACGTGCGCGAATGACGTGCCGGGCGCGACTCAAGATGGGACCTATACCGAGCTTGGCAAAGGCCCCGGCATCTGCATCCGCGATGGCCAGATGATGCCGAACACCCGCCTTCGCGATTTCATGGTCAGGACCGCGGAGGCACTTGAAATCCCGGTGCAATATGTCAGCTTGGCGGGCGGCACCACCGACGGCACACCCATTCAGATCCATGGCGAGGGCGTGGCCGCCCTGTACATCGGGCCTCCCGCGCGCTACATACATTCGCACGCCGGCATCATCGACGAGGCCGACTTCGATCGCTCGGTGCAGCTTCTGGTCGAGGCTACGGCTCGCCTCGACGCCCAGACCGTCGCCGCGTTCACGGACTGGACGGGCTGACCGCGCTCAATGATGCTCGGGGTGGTCGTCCACCGGCGTGTGTCGATGGTAATGCCCTGCTCGATGCAGGCGGTTATGCACGTCGCGGTGCGCCGATGTGAGTACGAGACGCATCCGCTTATACGCTGCCGTCTCCGCCCGCGTCCCGACCGTATCGAGGTACGCGAGCGCGCCCTCGATCTGATCGAGAATTGTTACCGCGTCGGCCGCAGCCATGAATGCCGATCCGTCCACTTCCATCATCACCGGAGACGAGTGGGCGGCGATGATCTCGGGCCTGTCGGCATAGTGCCCGCGCACCAGCAGCGCCACCCACGAGCTCCTGTCGATCCTCACCGGCCAGTGGCCCCGGTCTGCATCCGGCCGAACTGCCTGGCTCTCGCGTATCTCCCCGTTCACAACGAGCTCGACCCGTGACATCGGCACGGTGACGCTTGCAGCTTGCCACGATACGTCTACCGTGCCGCCCGCGCGGTTCATTCTCAGGCGCTCGCCCGGCCCGTGCCCGTCCACGGAGAACTCCAGTAGCGGCCCGTAGGTCGCAAATGTTCGCGCGCGCCGGACCGCCTGCTTCCACGTATCGTACGTGAACTCTTGACCGTCCTCGATCTGTGCGTAGGTGCGGACCGTGCCGACCGCGGTGTTGGATGACATCTTATCGGTCCCGCCCACCGCCGCGATCATGCACCCGTTGTTGAGATAGCGGTACCAGTCGACGAGCGAGTATGGGTTGATGCCGCTGTAGAGGTCGCCCCATGAGGTCATCTCGACCGCGTCAGCCGCTCCGGTCACGAGCGCTGCCGCGGTCTCGCCCCGCGGGTTGGGGAAGTGGGGGATCACCACCACGCCGTTCTGCCGCTTGCACTGCAGCGCCCATTCGGTCATCAACACCTCAACCGGGTCTCCGAGAGCTGACTCATCGGGCCCGCCGGTCGTCATGGGCGCGATGATATCGCCTTCGTACCCGATCAGCGAGATGTGCCCGAGAATGTGCTGGCGATTCTCCGTGCCGACGCGCAGCAGGTACTCGCCGTCTCCACCGGACTCTCGCGCGCCGTGAGTGGTGCGTCCGTCAAAGTCGCCCACGTTCGTCATCAACTCGCCCCACTGCGACGCGAGCAGGTTCACGACATTCACGCCCTCACCTGAGCCCTCAAGCAGCCCCGACCCGGTAGAAAGGAAATGCACGTGCGTGTCCGCGCTGACCCAGCCGCGCTCGCGCCACGGCAGCACCTTCTCGATCTCGACGACGACCTCGCGAGTGTCCGGGATCACCGCGATCTTCTTCCGGACCGGACGGATCTCAAACCCCTTCGAGATCTCCAGGTACACATTCCCAAGGGGCAGATCGACCACTGCCCTGCCGGGGATGTAGGTGCAGTAGTGCCGGCCCTGGTGGGCGAAATCGACACTGTAATCCTCAAACCAGGCCGGGTTCGGGATGCGGTGACGATCAACCGGAGCGAGATACTCGCCGGCTTCGCCGTGCACGTGCAGCTTCGCTGCGACCGCCCTATTGCTCCCCTTCTCAACCACTCGGATCGCCACGCGCTGAGTGGCCGGCGCGACCGGCGTCACCGATCCGGAAGCAGTGGCGCTGGCGAGCTTTCGAATCGGGATGATCTTGCCGCCGGTCAGGTGGAAGCGTGCGTCGGGATGCGCCGTGTATTCGACCAGCATCTCCCGCTCCGATACATCTGGAAGGCGATTATTGTAGGTCTCCTCCCAGCCCTCGTTCGGGTAGATCAACCGGCTGCTGACGGATATCACCTGCCCCATGTCGAGGCGGATCTGCGACAGCAGGCCATCGCCGTCGAGCGCGGGATCGAGCGCTTCCCCTCTTGGCAGCTTCACAACCGCCTTGCGTCGCGATTCCCAGCGTAGCGGGTGACCAGATGTCTTGCCTGCCGATATCGCCGATAGGATGACTGTTCCGTTCGCCGGCTCCATGCGCACGCCGACGACTGCTTTCCGCGGCCGCGGGTTCTGCCAGGCCCAGAGCCAGTTCACCCATCGCCCCCAGTCGGCAGACGCTGCCCGCGTCTGGCTTTCTCCCCATTGGCGGGCCATCTGCTCGTGATGGGCTCTCACCGGATGGGGCTTACGGTGCGCGACGGCCTGAAAGCAGTTCTCGCCCCACCCCCGCTGGAACGCGCCGAGCTGATGCCGTCGGCGTATTGCCACTCGCTCTTCGCCGCCGTCGGCATAGAGGATCACGTAATCGGCGGCATGCTCCCCCAGCCGGCCGGTCCCGCCCTTGCTCTTCGGAA
The DNA here is from genome assembly GCA_050010895.1 of Armatimonadota bacterium. GTDB lineage: Bacteria > Armatimonadota > Hebobacteria > Hebobacterales > Hebobacteraceae > JBEKKD01. The sequence goes on along the minus strand of JBEKKD010000065.1, from coordinate 3,477 downwards.
AGCCGCGCTCATCTTTCTCCAGCGGCTGCAAGTCGGAGGTATGCAGGAACACGAACCATTCGGCCTTGACGGGGCCGAAAGTCACCGTGGCCGGCTCGCCCTTCGGCATCGCCATCCGGCCGATGCTGAAGGGAATGCCCCAGCTTACGCACGAGCCGCTGGGCGCGTGCGCCGCCGCCTCTGCCATTTCCGCCGACACGATCTCGGGCGGCACCCTTCGCAGCCCCTTCTTGACCGTAAGCGTCAGCGGCGTGAACAGCGACGTGCTTGGCCCATCAACGATGCTTGGCATCTGCTCTCACTCCCTGTAGGGTATCGCTCGAGGCATCACGTTGGCGCACACATCCCAACAATCGCCCGTACAGCTCAAGCTATTGCAGCTGCCTACCGCTTCATCTCGAAGACCACTCCGAGAATCGCATCGGGATCCTTCAGTATCTCGGCGATCCGCGCGTCCACGTCGGCGAGCGGAATCGTATGTGTCGTCAGGCAGTCCACGTTCACCTTGCCCTCCGACATGAGGCGCATGCAGAGCTCCAGGTTGGTCCTCGTCGTCCACCTCATCACGGTGGGCGGGTATGCCGGCCCGACCTCCCACTCTTCATCGTGGTAGCCAGGCCCGGTTCGGGACGCCTCCCGCAGATCGGCATTCGTGAGCCCGAACTTGTAGTCGAAGTTCGCGCCGCCGACGACCACGATCCGCCCCATGCGATGCCCGTCCGAGGTGCACTTCAGGCATTTCCGGACGCTCTCGAGCGCCCTCGTGCCATCGCCGCCGAATGCGAACACGGCGCCGTCCAGTCCATAGCCACAGGTGAAATCGTTGGTGATCGCGACCTCGTCCTCGGCGCCGACCACCGCCACCGCGTCGATGCCCCAGCCTTTCGCTACTTTCGAGCGGAACGGAATCATATCCCACCCGATAACGTAGCCGCCCGCAAGCTGATGCAGCCGTGCTGCGAGCTGGCCGACCAGACCCAGGCCCACTACGGCCACGAACTCGCCAAACTGCGGTTCCCCGCGCCGCAACGCGTGCATCGCGGTCGCCGTCAGCATCGCGTACGATCCCTGGGCGAAGCTCACGCCCGCCGGCAGCGCGACGCAGAGATTGTGTGGCACGAGCGCGTAGTCGGTGTGCATGGCATAGCCGCCGCCGACAGCCGCGATTCGGTCTCCGGCCTTGAATTCGGTGACGCCGTCCCCGACCTCGATCACAACGCCCGCATTCGAGTACCCGAACGGGCGCGGCTTCGGGTTCTGGCTCGGCTTCTCAAGCTGCCGCTTCAGCCCGCGCCAGCCGCCGACCTCCGTGCCCGGGCTGACAAGCGAATTCCACACCTCCAACAGCACCGTTCCGGGTCTGACCGTCGGAACGTCCTCCTCCACCAGTCCGATATGCCCGTTCCCCATCACCGCCGCAATCTTGCGCTTCTTCGCCATTCCCATCCTCCTTCGAATCTCGGCGCCGCCTCGAGCATCTGAGTTCAGATCCGCGTCAGTGGCCCTGCGGCTTCCTCCGCCGAGCCTTCAGCCAGTCATCGAGAGAACCGCCCTCACTCACCATCGTGACTCCTTCAGCGCGGGCGATCGTCTCGAATCTATCCACAAGCTTCTGGTCGGGCGCATCGCCGGCCAGGGCAATCTGCGCGTAGATGACCGGCAAACGCGCGACCTGGACTCGATGCAACACCTTCGGCTTGTGTGCCACCACCCGCTCCGCCTGATCGAATAGCTCCGCCGACCGCTTCATCACATCCGGCGTCAGATAGCCGACGTCCGGCGGCGAGTAGATGGTCACATGGAGATCAGCCTTCTCCCGCACCTGCTTATGTATCAGGTCGATGTACTCGCGGATCGGCGCGGCCGCCTCCTCGTAGTACGCTGCCAAGAACTCATCTATCGCCCGGTCCGTGTCGTAGCTCGGGTCCCACAGCGTCTTCGCCATGATGTAGCTGCGGAGTTCGGCCAGCTCGCCGCCCTTGGAGTAGTAGTTCGACTCTTCGTAGATGCCGGTCACCCCGTTCCGGATGAAGAAGTTGATGTTCGGCTTCAGCACATACAGATTCGGGAACGGCATGATGCTGTGGGAGTAGTTGATGACGTAGTCCCAGACCCACAGCCTCTTGCTGATCTTCGACCAGTCCTGGAGGTCCGTCCGGAAGGACTCGTTGTAGCTGTCGCTTTCGAGTGGGTGCACGAAGCAGCACTCAATGCTGCATAGCCGGATCACCACGTTGGGACGGGGCTTCACTTCTCTCGGTGGCTTCCTGGTGTACTGGTACGCCAGCGTATCGATCGCCTTGTCCGGATACTGCGCCGAGATGGCATCGGCGATGTCGTTGACGAAATGCAGCAGCGGCCCGCTCTGACTTCCTTCCTTCTCCGCCAGCGCGCGGCAGTCCGAGCACTCGCAGTAGTAGTCCCAGTCGTTCTGGGAGACAGAGAAGATCGTCGCCTCGGGCGACTCCTTGATCCACTGTCGGACCGTATCGGTGGCGATACGCAGTACGTTGGGGTTCGTGAGGCAAAGCTGGGTCTGATCCGGTCCCACGCGTTTGGCTTTGATCTCCGAGTAGTACTCGGGGTGAGTAGCGAAGTACTTCTCTGGCGGAACAAGCTCATTGAACGTGTGGACGAAGCCGCGGTAGGTGATCTTCCCTCCTCGCCCTTCATCCAGCAGGTGATTGTCACCGTTCATCTTATTGCGAACGGACCAGTCAGCGTCACGAGTGTTGGGGTAATCGAGGGCCCTCTGCTCCAATGGAGGGATGTAGCGCCGGTCGATCTCCGGGACGTCGACTCTCCCTGCCTTCGGCAACACGGTGCAGTCAGGTGTGAACCATCGGCATCCGAGGTAATCCTCCAGGAACGTATAGCACGCATACAGCACGCCGCGCCTGTTCCCGGCCAGGACGAGAGCCGGACCGACCGTCTTGATCACGATCCCTTCGGCTCCGAGCGAGTCGAAGTCCACGGCCACGCCAAGCTGCTTTAGAAGGGCGCTCCGGCCGACGACGATCGGCGTGCGCTCACCCACCATCGTGTCAGTCACAACCGCGAGCTTCTCGCCTGTAATTGCCGCCAGATGTGCCTGGAGATCCTCCGCAGCATGCTTCTCTTGCGGGGTCGGCTTCTCCGGGACAACGATGGCATGAGACTTGGCACTCAGCGGCTTACCCCCGATGGTGACCACGCATCGCCCGGCAGACTGTGAAGAGCCAGAAGGAATTGCCACAGACCCACCTCCGGGGTGCGACAGAATCAGACCGACCGCGACGAGTACCAGTAGCACTTCTCTTCCTCAAGAACAGGGGTGCGCGCAGATACTAACCCGCGTTCGCACCAGTGTCAATCGAATCGGGTAGGAGGGGTCGTCACCGGCCCCTCCTCCCACACCACCGGACATGCGGGTCCGCATCCGGCGGTTCACGATGCTGGTAACGCCAGGTATCTGCGGTAGAGGCTGGAGTAGCCCAT
>JBEKKD010000064.1:0-13232 GCA_050010895.1 Armatimonadota bacterium | reverse complement strand
AGGACGATGCCGGCGCGGAGCCAGACGCCGAGGAGCGGCGCCCAGCGCAGGCCCCAGGGCCAGCGCGGCGCGTAATGCTTCCGGTAAAACCGGGCCATGCTGCGATGGAACTGGATGACCATCGCGATCGGGCGCTGGTCGCTGCTGCGGCCGATGCGGTGGGTGATGACGGCGCCGGGCACGTAGTGGACTTGGAAGCCGGCCTGGTGCGCGCGCAGGCACCAATCCATGTCCTCGGCATACATGAAGAAGCCTTCATCGAAGCCGCCGACCGTGTCCCACGCTTCGCGGCGAACGCACATGGCGGCGCCGGAGATCCAGTCCACGTCGCGAGCCGCGCTGTGGTCCCAATCGGCCATGAGATAGTCACGGGTGAATCGGTCGGGGCCGAGCAGCTTCCCCAGCACGGTGTTGCGGAAGAGTGCGGCAATCGGCGTCGGGAAGCGGCGGCAGGAGTACTGGAGGCTCCCGTCGCTGTTGAGGAGGCGGGGGCCGGCGGCGCCGACGTGCGGGTGAGCATCCATGTAGGCAGTGAGCGTCTTCAGCGCGCCGTTGTGGACGACGGTGTCCGGATTCAGAACCAGGAGATAGCGGCCGCTGGACTCGACTACCGCGCGATTATATCCGCGGGCGAAGCCGAGATTCTCGCCGCTCTCGATCAGCACCGCCACCGGAAAGCGCTCGCGAACCATGCGGGCGCTGCCGTCGTGAGAGTCGTTGTCCACCACGATGACCTGCGTGCTGACCCCCGGGTCCGGATTCGGGATGGAAGCGAGAGCCTGCTCGAGATCGTCACGCGTGTTCCAATTGACGATGCAGATCGAAAGATCGGGAGCGGTCATAAAGCGGGCGCGCTATTCCCCCTTGGGCTTCCAGCCAGGCGCGGGCGGCTCGGCCTCTTCCAGGAGCATGACCGGTATGCCGTCCTCGATGCGGTAGCGCCTTCCGCAGGCGACGCAGATGAGGCGATCGTCGGCAAGCTCCACTTTCGTCTTGCACGTCGGGCACGCCAGGATTTCGAGGAGAGATGGGTCTATCGACATAGTGCGCTCCTGGATGATGGAACGACGGGCAGGATCCAAGTCGCCTGAGGCGACTGAAGCTCCTGCCCAGCCCGCAAAAGAGCGGCTTCGGGACTGAAGCACCGAAGCAACGCGAAACCGTCCGGCTTGCCCGGAGGACCCTTCGGCTTCGCTCAGGGCATGCCGGGCTCCCACAGGCAATCGCCTCTCTGGCTCAGACTTGCAGCACTTTGCGATAGCCGTATGTGGCGTGGCGGCCGGCGATGAACCCGGTGGTGCAGGCTGCCAGGATGCCCCAGTACACCGGGTCCGTTGCGAGCCCGAATGTGCCGAGAACCAGGCCGAGCAGGAGGCCCAGCACCGGGCCTCTCTTGAACTGGGTGAGCAGAGCGCCAAGGCCAAAGCCAAGGACAATGCCGCTGACGATGCCGTACACAAGAGCGGCGACGAAGGTGTCGCCACCACCGGGAATCGGCACAGCGGTGAACACCTTCTCGGGCACCCTCTTGGTGAGGATGAACTGGACGACGGCCACCGGGAAGCACACCGCCAGCCCGGTGATGGTCGAGCGCATGAGACGGACGTTATCCGAGACATCGCTGACCTGCTCCTCGTGCTTCCGCTGGCCTCGGTGGCTGAGCGGATCGAGGCTCTGGGAGGTGGCGGAGTGCTCGACCTTGCTGATGGGCTTGAAGAGAGACTGGTCGGGGCCCAGGTAATTGGCGACGTCGACGGAGGTCTTGGTCGCCTCGTCGGCAAGGCCGTGACTCGGGCCTGTGGCGGATCTGCCAAGAGCGTCGCCCAGCGGCACGAGCATATCGCCTTGTGCCTTGGCCGCGGCCTGGGCCGGCCGCTCGGGTGGGGGTCCCAGCTCCACCAGACTATCGGGCTCGGCCGCCGCGACTGCCGGCTGGCCCGCGGCAGCAGCGGTCTCGGCTGATGCTTCGACTCCATCGGATTCGGCGGGCGGCGTATCGGCCGCCATCACGGGCGTTCCCCGCTGACCGGTCACCGACGCACCGGCGGGAAGCATAGGCTTTTTACACCACTCGCAGACGTCGGTCGCGGCGCTGTCCATACCACATCGTCTACACAGCATCGGCTACGATACTCCTTCCGGCCACGCCAGAGGCAAACGCGCTCGGACGTGCAGAACTCATCGCCACAGTATTGTGCCACTTGCGGGCACGGCTGCCGGCAGCGCGCCGCCGACACACAGGCCAGGGCAGGAAACGCCTTTCCTGCCCCGCGTCGCTATTATGCTACCCAAATGCCGTCATGTCCACAAGCGTTCGGGCCGATTTCGGCGCCGAAGCGCCGAAACGCGACAGTTTCGGGACTGAAGTCCCAAAACACCAGAACCCTAGCTACAGCACGGCTCCAAGGGCGGAGACAAACCGTTCGTTCTGCTCGGGCAGTCCTGTGGTGACGCGGATGTGGGTGGGGGCGCCGAAAACGTCGCCAGTACGGACGATCACACCTCGCTTGAGCAGTTCGACGAACACGTCGCGGCAGTCCCTGCCCACGTCAACCCAGACGAAATTGGCCTGCGTCGGGGTGTACCTCAGGCCCAGGCGCTTGAACTCGCCGTATAGGTACTGCTTCGACTCCCTGTTGAGCGCAGCGCTGCGCGTGACCTGACCCTTATCCTCGAGGCTGGCTGACGCGGCCGCCTGCCCGATGCTGGTGACGGTGAATGGCTCGCGAACGCGCTCCATCGCGGCGGCAAGCTCGGGGGTTGTAGCGCCGTATCCGACCCGCAGGCCGGCAAGGGCGTAGATCTTCGAGAACGTTCGCAAGACGATGACAGCGCGCTCCTGGGCCACGTACGGAAGGCCCTGGGCGTAGTCGGAGTCATCCACGTACTCGGAGTAGGCCTCATCCATGACGACGATGACGCGATCGGGCACATCGGCCATGAACCGGGTCATCTCGCCCTTCTTGACGATGGTTCCGGTGGGGTTATTGGGATTGCCGATGAAGATGACCTTGGTGCGTTCGGTCAGCCGCCGCGCCATTTCCGGCAGGTCGTAGCGCCAGTCCCGATCCAGGGGCACGGCCACGACCTCGGCTTCCATCAGCCGCGCCGTGAACTCGTACTGACTGAACGGGCCGGCGCACATCATGATCTCATCGCCAGGGCAGATGAAGGCGAGGCCGATATTGTGGATCAGCTCGTCGCTTCCATGACCGAGGAGCACCTGCTCGCGGGCAACGCCCAGGTGGTCGGCGACGGCACGGCGGAGATGGTAGCAGTCATTGTCGGGATAGAGACGGACGTCCGGGGCGGCCTTGCAGATCGCCTCGACGGCTTTCGGGGAGGGGCCGAGGGGGTTCTCGTTGGAAGCGAGCTTGACGATATCGGTGAGGCCGTATTCCCGCTGCACCTCCTCGATCGGCTTGCCGGGGGTGTAGGGCGTGAGCGCCCGGACGCAGGCACGTGTCAGTTCGGCGCTACTCATCGTCCGTCTCCTCGCTATCACGGGGCCGCTTGACCCGCAGGACGCGGATTTCGCTGTAGGTTGCGGCAGACTCGACTTGCTGCTTCTCTTCTCGCGAGAGCTGACGCGACTTCAGCAGATCCCGCAGGGCGGTGGTGCTGACTTGGGTGATCTTCTCCCAGAGGCCCAGGGGGCTCAACAGCTCCCGCAGGCGCGCGTCGTCCCAGCTCGTCACCCGCTGGGATGTGCGGCGCTCGACGACGAAGCCGCCGGATGCGACTCGCTCCGTCTTGCAGCGGTCGAGGTAATCGTGAATTTGCTGTTTGAGGACGCCGAGGCGCTGCTCTGCCTGTTTGCTCTGAGCGTCCAGGTCTGCATATTCCACCAATAGCGCAGCCATGTCAACATCCCGAAGATCGGGCGGCACTTCGGGGGCGCGGAAGAGGTGACAATGGGCCTGATAACCGCACCAGTCGCAATGCGGGCCGATCTTCGGGCCAAACTTGCCCGCCTCGATGCCGGCGATGGCGTCGCGTATCTCGTCCTGCTTCTCGGCGAGGAACTCGGGCGTCTGCTGGGTGCTCATCTCGTAGTCATGGAAAACGTACAGGAGCGTGGTCGTGACCTTGCGGCCGGGATAGAGAACGTCGGCGGCCATGCGATAGATGGCGAGCTGCGCATCCTTCTCCATAGTCGGCTGGGGAGGCATGCGCCGGCTGGTCTTGTAGTCGATGACCTCGATCTCGTTGTCCGGCAGGATGTCCACGCGGTCGATGCGGCCGGTGAGGGTGTGCTCGCCGTCGAAGGGGATGTTGAAGAACTGCTCGGTGGCGGCAGTGAAACGGCCTTGCTCGCGCGCGGCATGCTTCTCGTAATGGCGCGTCAGCAGCAGCACGCCCTGCTCGAAGTGAATGCGACGGGCTTCGCCGTCTTCGTCCGGTGGGATTTCCTGCCAGGCCTTGGCGAACTCGTTGACCACGTCATCCAGCGATGGGACGGCGACGTGGCGCGAGTCGTACATGAACTTCAGCGCGGCGTGAACGGCGGAGCCGAACTCGAGTTCGACTGCACGCGGGAGCGGGATGCGATCGATGTACTGAAGCTTGTACTGCTGCGGGCAGTGCTGATAAGTTGAGCAGCGGGAGTAGCTTATGCGCATGGGACGTACTCGCTTTCGCGTTCAGCGACGCGCCGTGGCGGCGCGGCTTCGGCACTGACGTACCGAAGCGACGATAACCTCTGCCGAACGAATTCAGCCGACATCGGGCGCGGCTTCCTTCTGCACCTCCTCCGGCGGGCCGGCGTAGAGGGCGCGCTGAAGGAGGAAGTGGCGATCGGTCCAACGGCGGCCTTTCTCGCGGGCGGCGCCGATCTGATCGAGGAACATATTGACCTTGGCGTCCAGGTCCTCGGCGTGGTGGAGGGCGATGGCCTCCGCAGTCATGGGCAGCTTGGGCGATCCGTATTCGTACTCGCCGTGGTGGCTGAGGATCATGTGGCTGAGGAGCTGCTTGAGTTCGTCCGGGAATCCCTCGATCTTATCCGCCTCGCGGCGCATGCGTTGCTCGCCGAGGATGAGGTGGCCCAAGAGATTACCGCGGTCGGTGTAATCGAATGCGGTGCCCCAGCTCAGCTCCTCGATTTTCCCTATGTCGTGGAGAATGGCGCCGGCGATGAGGAGGTCGCGGTCGAGGGCGGGGAAGAGCTCGCAGACTTTCTCGCAGAGCTCGGCCACGTCCTCGGTGTGCTCGATGAGGCCGCCGATGTAGCTGTGATGCAGCGCCTTCGCCGCGGGCGCGGTCCTGAAGTCGGCGCGAAACTGCGGGTCCTTGAAGAGGGCGAGCAGCAGGTCGCGCAGGTGGTCGTTCTGGATGGACTTCACGAACTCGGCGAGTCGGCGCTCCAGCGCGTCCGGATCCTTCTGGCTGCGGGGGAGGAAGTCGTGCGGGTTCGCCTCTTCCGGAGAAAGGGGCTTGACCTCCGCCAGACGGAGCTGCAGCTCTTCGCGGTACAGCTCCGCCACGCCGCTGATCTGCACGACGTCGCCCTGGTTGAAGCGCTCGGAAATCGCCTGGGCATTGTCCCAGACTTTGGCCGAGACGCGGCCGGTCGAGTCACCGAGGGTGATGTCGATGAAGAGACCGCCGCGGCCGCCCTGGCGCAGTTCCTTGCGCAGGACGAGGTAGCGGCCTGAGACCTGGCATCGGGGAGTGAGGTCGCAGATTTTCACGAGTGTTTCCTCAGGAGGAGTAGTTGGCAGATCGCGCAGATCGCGGTATCGGGACTGAAGTCCCGATACACCAGAAATGGCAGGGCGAGCCCGCCAGAGGCGGACGAACCCCTGCCCAACGGTCTTCAGTAGCGCTTCTCTACTTGGCATCCAGTGTAGTATTTCGACAGAATCTGCTCGTATCCCCACCCGCGGTCGGCGAGGCCGGCGGCGCCGACCTGACACATACCGACCTGGTGGCCCCAGCCCGCGCCCCAGATGGCAAAGGCGACGGGAGTGCCGTTCTGCTCGGGGATGGACTGGATGGCGAACGAGGCGGAGTTGATGCCGCCCAGCGCGTGCCGGATGGCGGAGCCTCCGTTCAGCCTGACGAGGCGCTTGGTTCCGATGATGGCAATGGTGCGAACGAGGCCGGATGGCGCTCGGCTGACGATGCGAATCTCCATGAGGGTGCCGATGTCGCCGACCGCGTCGTGGATGGTCTTCTCCAGGTCTTGGCGACGCACCACCGACCACCAGCGAATCTTGTCTGTCTTGGCATAGGCGGGCTGGTTGCAGTGAACTGGCGGCGCGTACTTCAGGTAGGCCTGGGCCTGCGGCTCGGTGAGTGGGAAGGTGTAGTTGACCCGGTCCTCGGGCTCGAAGTCGGCGACACCGCGCAGGTAGGGAATGGGCGGAGCGTCGGTCCAGTAGTCCTCGTTGTTGGCGGTGTGGCCGCCGCAGGTGGATGAATAGAGCGTGTCGGCGAGGCGGCCGTGATAGGTGAGCACCTGGCCGGACGTGCTCGCCACGGCCTGGTCGGATCGCGGGTCCTCACTGGTCGCGCCGCCGTAGACCTGGCAGTGCTGAGTCGAGCAGAGGTCGAAGCCCTCGGCGCGATGGCGGCCGGCTTTCATCAGCGCCTGGCCGCGGGCGGCGATGGCCTGCGCCTGGAGCGCGGCGAGGGGATAGGTGGCGGGCATTTCGGACGGGACGACGCCGCGGAGGTAGGTTTCGACATCCAATAGATTCACGACGGTGAAGCCGCTGGCGTTGTGCATAATCTCGATGACGCCGCGATAGTCGCGATCGGTGCGCTTGTCCCAGTGGCCCTGGACGCCGTGAATGGTGACGGTGCTGTTCTCATGGGCGGTGAGGTGGATGGTGGCAGGGGGCAATCCAGCTTCCGCGCCGGCAGGGCTCACGAGAACGGCCCCACTGGTGGCAGGGCGGATGACCCAGGTCTCGTTGGCAGGAATGGTGGCAAGGGGCTTGCCACCGCTGGGAGCTTCGACCGTGACGCCGGCGGGGCCGGAGAACGAGACTTCGGCCTGGTGCTGCATGAGGCCCACGCGCAGGTGCGGCGGCACCCCTTCGCAGCGCTCGGGTGGGCCGGCGACGAAGGCAAGCGAGGCGAGCAGTACCCATTTCAGGCGGCGGAGGCGTGGTCTCATTGGGATGGGTTAGTCTAGCACGGCGGGGGAGGAACGGCAACGGCGGAGGGGATGGGAACCGCTTCGGCTGCACTCAGGGCAGGCTCCGGTGAACGCGGATCGCTGTGCGGAACAGCGCGGAACGGGAGGGCTTTGGCGGCGCCTAGCGAAACAGCGGGCCATCGGCGTGCCGCGACTGCCTGACGGCCGCCGCACTCCGTGCATTCTGCACGCTTGAGGAGGGGACGATGATGGCCCGCTCTCGGTTTGCTGCGCGGTCGACCGGCCTTGCTGCCGATACATCTCGAGTTCGGGCGGCCGGAATGGCGCTCGTTCTGGTCATGGTCGGCTGGCCTGTCTTCGCGTTGTCGCGGCCGGGGGCTGCGGCCGAGACCTCTTCGAAGCCCACTGTGCCGCGGACCCAGCATGACATGGCGCGGATCGGCTACGCGAACCAGATCAGGAATGGCCTCGACGCGTACCGGCGCGTGGGCATGAAGAGCCCGGATTGGGACGACGCGGTCGTCAAGCTCCTCAAGACGTACGCCAGTTGGGCGTCGCATCTCCCCAGCGACGGGCTGCCGGCGATCGCATCGCAGGCGAAGGCGCTGATCGACAAGGGCTGCAAGGATCCGATGGTTCTGCTCTGCTACGGCGTGGCGCTGGATGAGCAGGGCCGCTCGCGGGATGCGGAACCGTACCTGCGTGACGCAGCGGCAGGCCTTCAGCAGAGGGGCTACCCGCAGATTCGGGTGTTCAACGCGGCCACCCGGATCGCCCGGACCGCGCTGCAGGAGGGCGGCGGGAAGGATCCCGAAGCGGCCAAGTACGTCGATCTCAGCATCAAGTCATACGTTGCGTCTCTGAGCGACGGCAGCATGCAGCCCGGAGAGCAGCAGCTCTATCTGGACTACCTGGAGCATCACTGGCGGGGCGCGCTGGCGGGCAAGGAGTTCGATGTATACAAGGCGCTCCAGAGGACCCCGAAGCCCGATCCATACATCCTCAAAGTCGTCGGGGGCAAATATCACATTGCCGGTGCATGGAAAGAGCGCGGCACGGGGTGGGCGTCGGAGGTGAAAGAGGAGGGGTGGCAAGGATTCGAGGGACATCTGCGCGCGGCCCGCAAGCTGCTGACGGAGGCGTGGCAGAGCCACCCCGAGTTTCCCGAGGCCCCCGCCGAGATGATCACGGTAGTTGGCGGGGGCAGCGACGAAGGGGACAGCGAGCGGGAGTGGTTCGACCGCGTGGTCGCGGCTCAGGTGGACTTCGAAGACGCATACAACAGCCTCCTCTGGTTCCTACGGCCGCGATGGGGCGGGAGCTATGAGGAGATGTACCAGTTCGGTCTCGAGTGCCTGAATGGCGGGCGATTCGATACGCCGGCGCCGATGTACTATCTCATAGCGCTGTTCAATATCACGGATGACCTCGAAGGCAAGCCGACGTGGTGGCAGCGAGCGGATACGTTCCAGCACGTGGAAGAGCTGTTCGATGGATATGCCAAGCAGAAGGACCGTCCTGCGGAGATCGCGTTCTACGACAGCGTGCACGCGGCCGCTGCATACCGATGCGGGCATGCCGACGTGGCGAGGAAACTCCTGGAAGCGCTGGGGGACCGGGTAGAGACAGGGGTGTTCTCGTACTACGCGGGCGCCGAAGTGGCTGCGGTGCGAAAGGAAGTGAAGGCAGAACAGCCACCGGCGGCAGCGAAGCCGGCGGGGAAAGAGACCGCTGAAACGCAGGCCGCGTCCCGCGGACTCCTCTATGAGTTCAACGTCTTCACACCCGACGAAGAGAAGTGCATCTATAGCAACGAGGGCACGTGGAAGCAGGATCAGCCCTCAGCGGTGGCTCGCATCGGCGACCTGAAGCAGAGGATCACCTATCGTTTCGTGATTCCTACGGATGCCCCCGGCGTGGTCGTCTATATGAACCTCAGGAACAACTTCGCAGTCGGCGTGGCGAAGGATCAGGGCGGCAAGCCGGGCGAGTTCCATGAGGAGCTGAACGCGATTACGTGGCTGGGGCGGCGGTGTTTCAGCGCCGAGAATGCCCACGAGCAGGTGGTCGATCTCACCCCGTACCTCGCCGACAATCCGTCGCGCACGATCTACGTCGCTGTCTACTCCTCATATCCCGAGGGCGGCTGGGGAGCGGGGCTCACTCGCGTGGAAGTCGCCGCTCTGGATGGGGACGAGCAGACCCGCGTCCAGCGTGTGAAGAAAGGGGTGGCCGAGATTGTCGAGCGGGACCGCGGGCGCTATCACCTGAACTTCGCCCCGGGCAGCAGCAAGGAAGCGGAGTACATCTTCCTCAATTCCGGAAGCTTCCTCGAGCCGGGGGTGAGGAGCCTGGACGGCGATCAGTACATCATCTACCGTCTTCCGCTGTCGCAGAAATACATCGGGGCCAGCGCGCGAATCTGGCTGCAGGGAGACTACCTGGTGAGCATGGCGCCGGACGACAACGGGAAGCCGGGGCAGTTCAAGAAGGTTGCCAGCGCCCGCGACAAGTACCCCGCCGGCGTCATAGAGTCGTTCGGGAACATGAACGATACCTACGTCGATCTCGGCCAGGACGTCATCGCCACCGGCGCGTGCTACATCAAGATCGCCGACGCCGCGCCCGACAAGAAACCGTACGTGATCATCCAGGACGTGAGCATCTACCAGGTTGACGTGATACCCTAGCCCTCCGGTCGTTCGGTCGGCGGGGGCGCCTGTCAATGCGGGCCGGCGAACGGCATCAACTGCAGATGAACGCGGATCATGCCGCGAGCGGCGCTAGACGAGAGGGCTTTGGCGGCGGCTAGCGAAGCAGCAGGCATCGGACCGCTAGCAGGTAAAGGGGGAACGGATGCGGCTACCTTTCGCAGCAGCCATGGTCGTGCTCTTCGTCGTCGCCTTTGGTGAGGCCGTCTGGCCGGCGTCGGTTAAGGTACAGGAGGCCGTGCTCTACGTCTCAGCCCCGGCGGAGGTCATGGCCTCTGTGGCGCTGGCGGGCCCCAGCGCACACTTCGATCTGCCGAAGTCACTGGTGCCGAACAGCCTGCAGGCCACCCAGGGCGGGACCAACCTCTCGGCACTGCTCCAGCCTGAGTACGCGCCTGCCAAGGGACAGCGCCCCCGCGAGCTTCAGCGTTACCAGGCGCGGGTGCCGGGAGCACGGGCCGGGACGCCAGTCCAGCTTCGCTTCCGCGCCGGCGGCCTCTCCTGGACTCCTGCGATGTCACTGCAGTTCTCGGCCCAGCAGGCTCACCTTCAGGTGCAGGCCAGCCTCGCCAATCAGGCGCTGGACCTGACCGGGGCGAAGCTGCAACTGATGAGCGGGCGCGTAGCCGGCGCGCAAGACGACTTCTCTCACGTCTCCGACTACCCCGGCTACGACTGGTACGAGGACATGCTATCCGACTACGGACGCACCGCCAGCGAGGAGGACCGGGGCGCGCTGCACGCGGTGACCGAACTCCCGGCTTCCGATCTCCCCGTCGGTTCGACCCGCCAGGTTCCGATCATTTCCGCGGACGTGGCCGCGTCCCGTACCTATCGCTGGGATACACATCTCGCGCGCGGTGAACGGGATCTGTCAGAATCGGCGCGTCCAGAGCGAGCGTGGGCCGTCTACAGCTTCCCCAATGCCACGGGCAGCGCCCTGCCAGAGGGTAAGGTGGCGGTCTCCGAAGGCGCGACGGCCGTGGGCGATGGTTACCTGGCACGGACTCCCGCCGGCCAGACCGCCGTGATCGCAGTAGGCAGCGTTCAGGGCCTCACGGTTCGGCGCGCGGAAGAGAGCAAGCCCGAGCCGAAGACGTGGGAGAACCGGAAGACGGTGAAGCTGCAAGTGGAGAGCAACCGCGCGGAACAGGTCACGGTGCACGTTACCGAGCACCTGCAGTCGGATCGGGAATATCGCCGTGAGGATAAGACCAAGCCGGTCTTCGAATTCAGTCAGCAGCCGCAGATAGGAGAAGAGGGCAAGTTCGTCTGGGACCTGCCGGTCCCGGCGCGGGGCGAAGCTACCTTGACCTATTCCTATGGTGAGCCGATTGAGCTCACCGCCCTGTGGATTCTACGGATAACGCCGGACGATGGTCTGGGGGAGCGCCAATGTATTTTCGAGTCGGATCGGTCGCCGGTCCAGCTCGTCAAGGATACAGGCGGCGAACGAATACGGCGTATCCAGCCGGAGGGCCACATAACCTATCGCCTGACCGTTCCCTCGAATGTGCCGCGGGCCGATCTAATGGTTGGGGGCGGGAACACCCTGCGGGTGAGCCTGGCGCCAGATGTGAACGGCAAACCTGGCGCCTTCACGGTGGTGGCTGACCTGGTCGCCATCGCGGGACGCCCGGTAATGAACGACGCCTCGAACTACAGCAACTTCACGTTTGACCTCACCCCCTACCTTGGCGAGAACCATGTGGCTTATGTGAGACTGGACAACCCCCAGGGCGGAGAGGCCTTCTTCGCTTACGTCGACGTTTATCGCGTGCCCGAAGGCTTCTCCTCCGGCGGCCATGAGTACCCGGTTGGCGAGGCCGCCGCGTCTGCCCCGGCCGGGCCGCGCCGCATTCTCTTCTCTTTCCTCCCCGGGACGGCAGACGAGGAAAAGTCCATGTTCCTCGACCGGGGCACTGCCGTAATCGATCAGGCACGAGTCGCGTATTTCGACAACAGGATGATCTACAGCTTTACCATTCCCCCGGACGTCACCGGCGCGGACTTCATTGTCTATGCCTGGGGCTCATTCGTCCTGGCCGTCGCAGGCGACGCAGGGGGCACGCCGGGCGAGTTCCACGAGGAAGTCAACATCCCGAAGCTCTTCGGGCGGAAGATCTACATAGATCAGAACAGACAGGACTATCCGGTGGATCTGACGCCGTACCTGAAGGAGAACCCCTCCCGTACCATCTACGTCGCTCTCTACTCGGCTGACCCGACCACCGGCTGGGGAGTGGCGGCCTGGAGGCGGGTCGAGGTGGCCGCGCTCGACGACGCAGAGCAGGCGCGCCTGGCGCGCCTCCGTCGCCAGTCGGATCTCTTCGTGAAAGATGATCGCGCTCGCTACCAGCTGGACCTCCGGACGAACAACGAAGAGGCTGAGAGGTCGTACCTCTACGAGGACCGCGGTTCGCACCTGCAGCCTGTGGGCCGAATCCTGGAAGGGGACGCCGCGGTCACCTATCGCCTCCCGTTGAAGCCCGAGTACCGAGGTCACCAGGTGCGGGTGTGGGTGCTTGGCGACTTCCTCGTGAGCTGGGCGGCCGATGACCATGGCAAGCCCGGCGCCTTCAGGGACGTGCTGCGCGCCCGGGACAAGTATGACCAACGGACCATCGAAGAGCACTCCGGCGTGCCGGTGGTTGCCATCGATCTCACCCAGCCGATGCTGGATTCCGGCGCGATCTACATCAAGATCCGGGATGGCACCCCCGATAAGCCCGGAGACGTCCAGATCCACCAGCTGAGCATCATGCGGCCCTAGACGGCGGGGGCAGGTGCGCGTCGGCGATCCGGGCTAGCTCTCCGTCCCCTCCTCCGGGTCCACGTGAATGCCGTTCTCGGATATCTGGGGGCGGCGGTGTCCGGCGCCGTCGACGAGGGCTTGCCAGCTTGCTTCGATGGTGTCGGTGTGGACGCCGACGGTGGTCCAGGTGCAGGCGCCGACGTGAGACTCCAACGAGCGCCGCACTGAAGCCAACGTGGCGCGCGGTTTTGGTCCATGCTCGGCGCGAACGCACGCCCGCAGGACTTGGCACGAAGCGGTCGCCTTTGCCGCCGCGCTACACCGGCAGTTTGAAAGCCCTCGCGACATACACCGCCATCTGGTCCCGGGTGCAGATGTACTCGGGGTGGTAATCGCCGTCGGGATAGCCGTTGGTCACGCCGATGCTGGGCTGGGCGATGTATTCCACGTACTTGTAGGCCCAGAAGGTGGTGGACACGTCCGGGAACGTCGGCGTCGCGGGCGGGGCGTAGTTGACCAGGTCCGCGCCGTCCGCAGGCGTGGCGATGGCGCGGGCGATGAACACTGACATCTGGTCGCGGGTCACCTGGTCGGTCGGTTTGTAGGTGCCGTCGGAGTAGCCCTTCACCACGGCCTTGCTCACCGCGTACTCCACGTA